>NZ_JBFTEP010000100.1:0-13840 GCF_047229365.1 Cellulomonas pasadenensis
GGACGACGCACCGCGCGCCGCGGCGGCGGCGTACGCGGACGCGGCGCGCACGGCCGGTCTCACGCCCGACGAGGCGCTCGACCTCGTGCGCGGCGTGCTGCTCGGCACCGCGGCGCCGCGCACCCCCCGGCGCGGCTGACGGTCACGTGCGCCGGCCGGCACCGCGACCGGCCGGCACGTCGCACCGACCGGCACGAGCCCGACGTCCCGCGGCCCTACAGCCCCTGCCACACCGGCTTCGACGCCCACGTCTCGCGGTAGTACCCCGCCAGCTGGAGCCGGCTCGCCGCCGGCTCGTCGACGAGCACGCTCACGTGCGGGTGCATCTGCAGGACCGTCGCGGGCCACATCGCGCTCACCGGCCCCTCGACGAGCTGGTGCACCGCCTCGGCCTTGCCGCGCCCCTGCGCGAGCAGCACGAGGTGCCGTGCGGACAGGATCGTCGCGAGCCCCTGCGTGAGGCAGTGCGTCGGCACCGCGTCGACGTCCCCGCCGAAGAACCGCGCGTTGTCCTCGCGGGTCTGCCGGGTGAGCGTCTTGACCCGCGTCCGCGACGCGAGCGAGGAGCCGGGCTCGTTGAACGCGACGTGCCCGTCGGTACCGATGCCGAGCAGCTGCAGGTCGACGCCGCCGGCGTCGGCGATGGCGCGCTCGTACGCGGCGCACGCGCCGGCGAGGTCGTCGGCGAGCCCGTCGGGCCCGAGCACGGCGTCGGGGTCGAGGTCCACGCGCGACACCAGCTCGCGCTCGACGACCGTGCGGTACCGCTCGGGGTGGTCCGCCGGCAGCCCGACGTACTCGTCGAGGAGGAAGGCGCGGGCGCGCGCGAACGACAGGCCGTGCTCGCCGTGCCGGCGGGCGAGCTCGTCGTAGACGGCCAGCGGGCTGGAGCCCGTGGCGAGCCCGAGGACCGCCTGCGGACGCGCCGCGAGCAGCCGCTCGACGGCGTCGGCGGCGAGCCGCGCGAGCTCCGCCGCGGGGGCGATGACGACCTCCATCAGACGACCTCCCCCCGTCCGACCAGCGCGGCACCGACCGCGCCCACCGGCACCCCGGGCGGCGCGAGCCGCACCCGGTCCGCCAGGCGCAGCGACGCGAGGAACGGCGACGCGGCCGCCTCCGCGTCGAGGGCGGCGCGCACGGCGTGCAGCAGCGGCGCGCCGACGTTGCTCACGCCGCCGCCCACGACGACCCGGTCGACGTCGCACGTCAGCACGAGGACGCGCACCGCCGCGCCCACCGCCCACGCGAACCGGTCCCGGACGCGCACGGCGTCGGGGTCCCCGGCCGCGGCCGCCTCGAACAGCACCGCGGGCGCGGGCCGCCCGTCGGTCGACGGCCACGCGGCGTCGAGCGCGCTGCCCGACGCGTACTGCTCGACGCACCCGCGCTGCCCGCACTTGCACGCCAGCCCGTCGGGCACGAGCGTCAGGTGCCCGACCTCGCCCGCCGCGCGGTGCGTGCCCCGGCGCAGCTGCCCGTCGAGCAGCAGGCCGGCGGCGACGCCCGTGCCGAGCGCGAGGAACGCGAGGTCACGCGCGTGCCCCGCCCGGTCGGGCCCCGGCACCGTGTGCGCGGCGCCGAGCACGGCCACGTTGAGGTCGTTCTCGACGCGCACGACCGTGCGTCCGCCGAGCACGGCCGTGGCGGCGGCGGCGAGGGCGAACGGGTGCGCCACGCCGACGTTGACGGCGTGCTCCAGGGTCCCGGTCACCGGGTCGACGACGCCGGGCACGCCGACGCCCACGCCGACGAGCCGCTCGAGCGCGAGCCCCTGGGCCGTCGCGAGCGACCGCACGGCCGTCGTGACCGCGTCGAGGACGCCGTCGGGCCCGGCCACGGTCGGGGCACGGTGCGTACGGGCGACCCGCCCGTCGGCGTCGAGCAGCACGGCCAGCACCTTGGTGCCGCCGACGTCGACGCCCACGGACCAGCCGGGCGGCCGGGACGCGGCCTGGGCCGCGCGCACGCCGTCGGGGGTGCCGGCCGGTCCGGCGACGCGCAGCGCCGCCGCTCCCCCGGCACGCAGGGTGGTGGTCTCCATCGCTCAGCCCTTGACCGCTCCGGACACGAGCCCGCCGGTCATCCGCCCCTGCACGACCAGGAAGAAGATGATCACGGGCACCGCGACGAGGACCGACCCCGCCATGAGCGCCCCCCAGTCGGTCGCCTTGGTCGCCTGCTGGAACGTGCGCAGCCAGACCGGCAGGGTCATCTGCTCGGGCCGCGTCATGATGATCAGGGCCATCATGAACTCGTTCCACGCCTGCAGGAACGCGAACACCCCGGTCGCGACGAGCCCCGGTGCGAGCAGCGGGAACGTCACCTTCCAGAACGCCCGCCCGCGCGAGCAGCCGTCGATCATGGCGGCCTCCTCGAGCTCGACCGGGACGCCGTTCACGAACCCGCGCAGCGTCCACAGCGTGAACGGCAGGACGCCCGCGAGGTAGACGACGCCGAGGCCGACGACCGTGTTGAGCAGGCGCCACCCGTCGACCAGCTGGAAGACGCTGATCATCATCGCCTCGCCCGGGACCATCTGGACCACCAGGATCGACAGCACGAACGCGCGCCGGCCCCGGAACCGGAACCGCGTGACCGCGAGCGCGCCGACGAAGGCGAACAGCATCGACGCGACCAGCACGAGGAACGTCACCTGCAGCGACGTTCCCAGCGCGGGCAGGAACGGCGAGCGCACCTGCTCGAACATCGCGGTCTCGTAGTTGCGCAGCGTGAGCTGGTCGGGCCAGAAGTGCACGCGCGGGCCGATGATCTCGTTCGTCGGCAGCAGCGACGTGTTGACCATCCAGTACACGGGGAAGGCGAACGCCGCGGCGACGAGCGCGGCGACGACGCCCCAGCCCCACGACGACGCCCGCCTGCGCGCCGGGCGGCGGCGCGGCGTGACGACGGCGGGGACCGCCACGGGGCGGGCGTCCGCGCTGACGGCCGGCGCGGCTCCGGCGGCTGCGACGCTCACAGCTCCTCCTCCTTGATCGTCGCGCGCACGTAGTAGGCCGAGATCGCGAGCATGATGACGGTGAAGACGACGGCGATGGCGCTGGCGGCGCCGTAGTGGCCCTGCGCCATGCCCATCTCGTAGATGTAGACGCCGAGCGTGCTGGTCTCGGACCGCACCCCGCCGATGCCCTGCAGGACGAAGATCTGCGTGAACACCTTCAGGTCCCAGATCATCGACAGGACGATGAGCACCGTGTAGATCGCGCGGACGTAGGGCACCTGGATGCGGAAGAACCGCTTCGGCGCGCTCGCGCCGTCGATCTGCGCGGCCTCGACCACCTCGTGCGGGATCTGCGTGAAGCCCGCGTACAGCGTGAACGCCACGAACGGGATCGCGCCCCAGACGATGACGAGCGTCGCCACCGCGAAGAACTGCAGCGGCTCGATGAGCCACGGGTGCCCCATCCAGCTCTCGCCCGTCAGGGCCGTCAGCGCGTGGTTGACGACGCCGTACTGGGTGTCGAACATCCAGCCCCACACGAGCATCGCCGCGAGCGGCGGCATGGCCCACGCGAGCAGCAGCCCGACGGACAGCACGAGCCGCATCGCGCGGCCCAGCTTCATGAGCAGCAGCGCGATGAGCGTGCCGAGCGTGATGGTGAGGACGACGCACACGACCATGAGCGCGAAGCTGCGGGCCGTGACGGTCCAGAACCGCGCGTCGGTGAGCGTCTCGGTGTAGTTCCGCAGGCCCACGAACTCGGCCGGCACGCCCATGAGCTGGGCGCGCTCGTACTGCTGGAACGACAGCCACACCATCCGGACCAGCGGCCAGCCGGTGACGACGCCCAGCGCGGCGAGGCTCGGGGCGAGCAGGAGCCACGGCAGGAGCCGGGCCGGGGTGATCGCGCGCGAGGCGCGGGGGGCCGGCGCCGCCGACGACGGTGCGGCCTGGAGCGTGGTGGAGCTCATGGAGGTCCTTCCCGCGGGGCGCCGGGGCCCCGCCCGCCGTGGGGCGGGGCCCGGCGCGTCCGGTCAGCCGTTGAGGATGGACTCGATCGTGGAGTCGAGCTCCTCGGCGACCGCCTCGACGTCCTCGCCCTGCGCGAGGCGGACGAGTGCGTCCTGCATGACCTTCTGCGCCTCGACGTCGCCCCACTTCGGCGTGGCCGGGGTCAGCCGCGCGTTGGCCGCGGCGGCCGCGGCGGCTGCGGTGACCTCGTCGTCCGGCAGCGCGTCCGCGAGGGAGACCTTGGCCGGGATGAGGCCGTTCTCCGCCAGGATGGTCTGGTACTCGTCCGACAGCATGATCGCGAGCGCGTCCTTGGCGAGGTCGGGGTTGGCCGACTTCGCCGCGACCGCGACGTTCGAGCCGCCGGCGAACACCTGCGCCGCGCCGCCGTCCTTGCCGGGCAGCGGGAAGGCGTGCAGGTCGGCGCCGAAGGTCTCCGGGCAGCCGGGCACCTCCGCGTCGGCCTCGGCGAGGATCGACCACTTGATCCAGCTCGGCGCCGAGAGGAACGTCGTCGCGCCCTCGCAGAACGGCACCTGCAGGTTCGTCTCGTCGCCGTCCTTGGGCGCGTTCGACGCGTTCTGGAACAGGTCCTGGACCTGCGTCAGGCCGGCGATGCCGCCCTCGGTGGAGAAGCCGGCCTCCCACTCGTCGCCGTTCTGCTCCGCGATGTAGCCGCCGTTCTCCCAGACGAACGGGAGCATGTTGTACCAGTCCTGGCCGGGGAACCACACGCCCGAGTGCGTCTCGGTCCGGGCGGCCTTCGCCGTGGCGACGTACTCGTCGAGCGTCGTCGGCACCGCGGCGCCGCCGAGCACCTGCTGGCTGTAGAACACCACGCGCGACCCGGCGTAGTAGGGCGCGGCGTAGAACGTGCCGTCCCACGTGCCGGCCTCGATGAAGCCCGGCAGCAGGTCGTCGCCGCCCAGCTCCTCCGCGACGTCGTCGAGCGGTGCGAAGAAGCCCGACGACGTGAACGTCGCCGCCTGCGTGTTGCCGACCTCGACCACGTCCGGGCTGTCGGAGCCGGACAGCGACGTCGTGAGCTTGTCGACCAGACCGGTCCACGACTGCTCCTGGATCACCAGGGTCGAGCCCGGGTTCTCCTCCTCGAACGTCTCCTTCAGGTACGTCCGGGCGTCCTCGGGCGTGTCCGTGCCGACGAGCCAGACGCGGATCTCGGCCCCCTCCGAGCCCCCGTCCGTCGCGTCGGTGGAGCCGCCTGCCGAACCGGACGAGCACGCCGTCAGCGTGAGCGCCGCCGCGAAGCCGGCGGCCGCGAAACGTAGGATCTTCACGTTGGGGTTCCTCCCATGAGCGAGGCGGTCGTCACGCCGACGACGCCGGGGGTAGCTGCCGACCTGATGACGGTCGGCTCGGGGTCGTCACGTGACCCCGAGCCGGCCTGTCGGCCCGGGACCGTCACGTGATCCCGAGCTGACCGGAGAGGACGAGCACGGCGGCGCCCGCGAGCGCCGCGTCCTCGTCGAGTGCCGCCATCCGCAGGCGCAGGTCGTGCCCGATCACGGGCATCGTCCGGGCGCGCACGGTGGCGAGCGCCGCCTCCCGCAGGGGTCCGTCGAGCAGCTCCGGCGGGCCGGAGAGCAGGACCTCGGCGAGGTTGAGCGCACTGGCGACGGGGGCCAGGGCGCGCCCCAGCATCCGTCCGACCGACGCCAGCGCGGCGTCGGAGTCCTGGGGGTCGAGGCCGGCGACGCGGCGGCGCAGGGCCGGCGCGCTCAGCACGGTCTCGAGGCAGCCGCGGCGGCCGCACGCGCACGCCTGCGCGTCCTCGCCCGCCGTCGTCTCGTCGACCACGGTGACGTGGCCGATCTCGCCGGCGGCGTGGCCGCGGCCGCGGACCAGCGAGCCGTCGACGAGGAGCCCGGCGCCGACGCCCTGGCCGACGGTGACGATCATCGTGCTGGGGTCCGCGCCGCCGAAGGTGTACTCGCCGAGCGCGCGGGTGTTGGCGTCGTTGGCGACGTGCACGGCGACGCCGAGCGCGGCGGTGAGCCGGGCGGCGAGCGGGACGTCGAACCAGCCGCGGTTGGGTGCCTCGCGCACGGCGCCGGTGTCGTCGATGACACCGGGCGAGGAGATGCCGACGCCGACGACCGGGTGCGTGGTCGCGTCGACGAGGCGGCGGCACACGTCCTCGACGAGGTCGACGGCGGCGGCGCCCGTGGTGCCGGCGCTGGGCTCGTGGATGCGGGTGACGACCTCGCCGTCGAGGGTCATGACGGCGCCCAGGACGGTCTCGTCGTCCGTGAGGTCGACGGTGACGACGTGGTGGTCGGCGGAGCGGAGCCCGACGAGGGTGGCGGGCTTGCCGACGCGTCCCTCGGACCGCACGCCGAGCTCGGCGACGAGGCCCTCCCCCAGCAGCGCCGCGACGAGGTCGGACACGGTGACGCGGGTCAGGCCGGTGCTGCGGGCGATGTCGGCGCGGGACGACGGGCCCTCGTGGAACAGGTGACCGAGCACGAGCGACCGGTTGTGGGCCCGGGCGTGCTCCGGCAGCACCTTCGTGGTGGGGCGCAGACCGCGCCGCACGGGGTTGGTCGCGGGGCCGCCGGCCGACCGCGTCGTCGTCGTCACGTTTGTTAGTAGACCTTCCTTACAAATCTGCGTCAAGGAGGTGTCGTGACCGTGATCACATCGTGACCGCTGGTTCACAGGGCCGTAGCACGCGCGCCCGACGCCACCCGCCCGTGGGCGGACGGCCTGCTCTCCTGCTCAGCCGGCGGCGGCGACGCCCCGCGCGCCGAGCCACCCGCGGGCGCCGCGGTGCTCCACCGAGAGCGTGGCGCAGCGCACGCCCTCCGCCAGCGCCACGAGCGGCGTGGCGCCGCGCACGAGCGCCGCCGCCATCGCACCGTGCAGCACGTCCCCCGCGCCGAGCGTGTCGACCACGGCACCGGGCAGCAGGTGGGCGGGGCGCACGGACGTGCGGTGCACCGACGCCGCACCGGGCGTCGCCGCCCGCACGCGGACCGGACCGGCGCCCGCCGAGCGCGCGACGAAGCGCGGGCCGCGCGCCGCCACGGCGTCGAGCAGCGCGTCGACGTCCTCGGGACGCTCGGGGGCCGCCGCAGCAGGCGGCCGGAAGTCCGCGGACAGCACGGCGAGGTCGACGTGCTCGAGCAGCGCGTCCGTCCCCGGCTTCCAGCTGCCCCCGTCGAGGAGCACCGGGACGCCCTCCGCACGCGCCGCGCGCGCGAGCGCGGTCGCGGCCCCGGGGAGGTGGCCGTCGACGAGCACCGCCGCGGCCCCCTCGAGCACCTCCGCCGCGGGACCGTCCGCGACGACCACCTCCGCACGAGCCCCGTTGACGGACGCGACCGCGCGCGCCCCCGTCGCGCGCGTGACGAGCACGGTCGAGACGGGCAGGACCCCCGGACGTGCGGGGGCGAGGTCGACGACCTCCACGCCGGCGTCCGCGAGCCCCGCGCGGGCCACGTCGGCGAGCGGGCCGCCCCCGAGGGCCGTGACGAGGCGGGCGGGCACGCCGAGCGCCACCGCGACGGCGGCGGCGTTGGCGGCAGGGCCGCCGAACGTGACGTGCAGGTCCTCCGCGACGACCTTCTCGTCCGGCCCGGGCAGCGCCTCGACCGTCTGCTGCACGTCGAGCGTCGTCAGCCCGCAGCACACGAGCCCGCCGCTCCCCCACGCCGTCCGCGTCACCCTCCGATCGTCGCAGTGGCGCAGGTCACGCGCACGCCCGTGCCGCACCCGATCTCGTCGCAGCGTCACGCTCCCGGGGCTTTTGTCCGGTCCGTCCCTCGTGGTCGGATGGCTCAGCAAGCGCTTCCCCCCTCGAGAGGCAGTTCATGTCCCCCTCCTCCACGCGCCGCCCCTGGCGCGTCGCCGTGGCCGCGGCCCTCACCGTGGCCGTCGGCGGCACGCTCGGGCTCGTCACGGCCGTCACGGCGTCGGCCGCCACCGTCGACCCGTCCGCCTGGTACGTCCTCGTCAGCCGCAAGAGCGACAAGGTGCTCGAGGTCCGCGACGGCTCGGTCGCCGCCGGCGCCGTGCTGCAGCAGGGCACGCGCACCGACGCCACCGCGCAGCAGTTCCGCTTCCTCGCGTCCGGCGACGGCCGCTACCGCCTGCAGAACCGGCAGTCCGGCAAGGTCGTCGAGGTCGCGGGCGCGTCCACCGCCGACCGTGCCGCCGTGCGCCAGGCGACCGACACGGACGCCACCCACCAGCAGCTGCGGCTCCTGACGCAGTCGTCGTACGTGCGGCTCGCCGTCGAGCACTCGGACAAGGTGCTGCAGGTGGCGGGCGCCTCGAAGGCGGCCGGTGCGGCGGTCACGCAGGGCGTCGACGCCAAGTCGTACCACCAGCAGTGGCGGCTGGTGCAGGTGGGCACCGGCACGGCGCCGACCACCGCACCGACGGCCACGCCGCGCCCGACGGCGTCGGCCACCCCGACGGCCTCGGCCACGCCGCGCCCGACGAGCGCGCCGACCGCGACACCCGGCACGTTCCCCGCCTGGCCGAGCGCGACGGGCCAGCAGAAGGTGTCCGCCACGATCGCGATCTCGGGCACGCGCGACCTCGGCCTCGTGCGCCACTACGGCATCTCCTCCGGCGACCAGGGCGAGTCCCAGCCGCCGATGTTCCAGCTCGCCGACGGCGCGGTGCTGAAGAACGTCATCCTCGGCGAGGGCGCGGGCGACGGCATCCACTGCCTCGGCACGTGCACGCTGGAGAACGTGTGGTGGGAGGACGTCGGCGAGGACGCGGCGACGTTCAAGGGCACGTCGGCCTCCCAGACCATGACGGTCGTCGGCGGCGGTGCCCGCGGCGCGTCCGACAAGGTGTTCCAGCACAACGGCCCCGGCACGTTCGTCATCCGCAACTTCCAGGTGAGCGACTTCGGCAAGCTCTACCGCTCGTGCGGCAACTGCTCGAAGCAGTACGCCCGCACGGTGCGCGTCGAGGACGTCCGGGTCACCGCACCCGGCAAGTCGCTCGTCGGCATCAACCCCAACCTCGGCGACCGCGCCACCCTCACGGGCGTGACGATCGTCGGCGACGCCTCCCGCAGGATCGTCGTCTGCGAGGAGTACAAGGGCGTCACGTCCGGCGAGCCGTCGAAGACCGGCTCCGGCCCCAGCGCGGCCTGCGGCTACAGCACCGCGTCCGTCACCTACCGCTGAGGCGACCGCTCACGCGCGGGGCGTCGCCACGGCGGCGCCCCGCGTCCGCGGCCGTGCCCGGTCGACCACCGCCCACGTGACCGCGCCCAGCACGGCCGCCGCCAGCAGGACCGACGGCCACGCGCCGAGCAGGTCCGCCGCGAGGTGCGACAGGACGAACGCGACGACGGCGACCACGACCACGGCGACGGCGGCGGCCCACCCCACGCGCCGGCCCGCACGCCACGCGCACCAGGCGCCGCCGGCGAGCAGCACCGCACCCCCGAGCGCCCGCACCCCCGTGCCCTGCGCGAGCGCGAAGCCGAGGACGAGGGTCGCGGCGGCGAACGGCCAGACGGGGACGCGGCTCATGCCGCCACTGTAGGCAGCGCGCCCCGCGGGTCGGTCACGGAGCCGGCCCCGACGGCGCGGGCGCGGGTGGCCGGACGTCCCGTGCGGGCGCCACCCCCGCGGCCCTACGGTGGACCGTGGTCGACGTCGCCCGCGCCCGCGCGGCGCGGGCCCGCCGCCGCCGCACCGCCAGCACCCATCGCGCACCCGGAGGCCCACGTGCCCACGCCGCCCACCGACCCGACGACCACGAGCGCCTGGCAGGCCCTCTCGGAGCACGAGAGCACGCTCCGCCCGGACCTGCGCGGGTGGTTCGCCGCCGACCCGGAGCGCGCCAGCCGCCTCACGTTCGGGCTCGCGGACCTCACGGTCGACCTGTCGAAGAACCTCGTCACCGACGAGACGCTGGCCCTGCTCGTGCGCCTCGGCGAGGAGGTGCACCTGACCGACCGGTTCGCCGCGATGCTGGCCGGCGAGCACATCAACGTCACCGAGGACCGCGCGGTGCTGCACACGGCGCTGCGCCGGCCCGCCGACGCGGAGCCGCCGCTCGTCGTCGACGGGCAGCAGGTCGACGACGACGTCCAGGAGGTGCTCGGCAAGGTCGCCGCGTTCGCCGAGCAGGTGCGCTCGGGCGAGTGGACGGGCGTGACCGGGGAGCGCGTGCGCACGGTCGTCAACATCGGCATCGGCGGGTCCGACCTCGGGCCCGTCATGGTCTACGAGGCGCTCGAGCCGTACGTGCAGGCCGGCCTCGAGGTGCGCTTCGTGTCGAACATCGACCCGACGGACATCGCGCAGAAGACCGCCGACCTCGACCCCACGACGACCCTGTTCATCGTCGCCTCGAAGACGTTCACGACCCTCGAGACGCTGACGAACGCGCGGCTGGCGCGGCAGTGGCTGTGGGAGCGGCTCGCCGCGGACGGGCACCTCGCCGACTCCGACGAGGCGCGCCAGGCGGCCGTCGCCAAGCACTTCGTCGCCGTCTCCACCGCGCTCGACAAGGTCGCCGACTTCGGCATCGACCCCGACAACGCGTTCGGGTTCTGGGACTGGGTCGGCGGGCGGTACTCGGTCGACTCCGCGATCGGCACGTCGCTCGCGATCGCGATCGGCCCGGACGCGTTCGGCGACCTGCTCGAGGGCTTCCACGCCGTCGACGAGCACGTCCGCACGACGCCGCTCGCGCAGAACGTGCCCTTCCTCATGGGCCTGCTCAACGTCTGGTACGTCAACTTCCTCGGCGCGCACACGCACGCCGTGCTCCCGTACGCGCAGCAGCTGCACCGCTTCCCCGCGTACCTGCAGCAGCTGACGATGGAGTCGAACGGCAAGTCGGTCCGCTGGGACGGCACGCCCGTCACCACGCAGACCGGCGAGGTGTTCTGGGGCGAGCCGGGCACCAACGGGCAGCACGCGTTCTACCAGCTCATCCACCAGGGCACGCGGCTCGTCCCCGCCGACTTCATCGCCGTCGCGAACCCCGCCTACCCGCTGCGCGACGGGGAGACGGACGTGCACGCGCTCTTCCTCGCGAACTTCTTCGCGCAGACCAAGGCGCTCGCGTTCGGCAAGACGGCCGACGAGGTCCGTGCCGAGGGCACCGCCGAGGACATCGTCCCGGCGCGCGTCTTCTCGGGGAACCGGCCCACGACGTCGGTCCTGGCGCCGGCGCTCACGCCGTCGGTGGTCGGCCAGCTCATCGCGCTGTACGAGCACATCACGTTCGCGCAGGGCGTCGTGTGGGGCATCGACTCGTTCGACCAGTGGGGCGTCGAGCTGGGCAAGAAGCTGGCGATGGAGATCGCGCCCGCGGTGCAGGGCGACGCGGCGGCGCTGGAGGCGCAGGACCCGTCGACGCGTGCGCTCATCGCGCGGTACCTGGAGCTGCGCGGCTGACCCGTCCGGCCCCGGTCCGCGGGGGTCCGTCGTCCCGGTCGTGCACGACGACCAGGGCGACGGACCCGCCGGCGGGCCGCGTCAGGCCGTGAAGCGCTCCGCGCGCTCGACCACCCGGCCGACGCCCGCCTCGGCGTCCCACGTGTACACGGTCCGGCCCTCGATGAGCACGTGCTCGACGCGCGCGTGCACGTCGAGCGGGTCGGCGGACCAGATCACGACGTCGCCGTCGCGGCCCGGCTCGAGCGCGCCGACGCGCCCCTCCAGGCCGAAGAACGACGCCGGGTTGACCGTCAGCGCCTCCAGCGCCGTCCGCGGCGGCAGACCCTCCTTCACCGCGAGCGTCGCCTGGTGGACGAGGAAGTTGATCGGCACCACCGGGTGGTCGGTCGTGATCGCGACCCGCACTCCGGCCGCCGCGATCGCCGCGAGGTGCGCGATGGACCGGTCCCGCAGCTCGACCTTCGACCGGCTCGTGAACATCGGGCCGAAGATCACGGGCACGTCGCGCTCGGCGAGCACGTCGGCGATCTTGTGCGCCTCGGTGCCGTGGTTGATGACGAGCCGGTAGCCGAACTCGTCCGCGAGGCGCAGGGCCGTCGCGATGTCGTCGTGCCGGTGCGTGTGCTGGTCCCACACGAGCTCCCCGTCGAGCACGCGCGCGAGCGTCTCGAGCGCCAGGTCCGGCGCGAACGGCTCGCCCTTCTTCTCGGCCGCCGCGCGCGCGGCCGCGTAGTGGCGGGCCTTCGCGAACGCCTCACGGATCACCAGCGCCGTGCCGAGCCGCGTCGACGGCAGCTGCTTGCGCTCGCCGTACACCCGCTTCGGGTTCTCCCCCAGCGCCGACTTCACCGACACCGACGCCGAGATGACCTGCTCGTCGACGGTCCGCCCACCCCACGTCTTCATGGCGACCGACTGCCCGCCGATCGGGTTGCCCGACCCCGGCTTGACGACGACCGACGTGACGCCGCCGGACAGCGCGTCGCGGAACCCCTCGTCGTCGACGTTCACCGCGTCGATCGCGCGCACGCCCGCCGTGTTCGGCACGGTCATCTCGTTCGTGTCGTTGCCCGCGACGCCCTCGCCCTCCTCGTGCAGCCCGACGTGCCCGTGCCCCTCGACGAAGCCGGGCAGCACCCACCGGCCCGTCGCGTCGACGACACGCGCACCCTCGGGGACCGCGACGTCGGCACCCACCGCGGTGATCACGCCGTCCTCGACCAGCACCGTGCCGCCGTCCACGGGCGGGCCGACGACGGGCACGACGTACCCGCCGGTGATCGCGACGACGGACGGGCGGGCGGCGGTTCCGGAGCTCATGCCTCCCACGGTACGTCCGTCGGTGCGCGGGTCCGGCGGCCGGGAGGGGCCGGTCAGGAGGCCGGCGTCGCCACGCACCGCAGGCGCTGCGTGAGCAGGCTGCCGGTGCCCTGGTAGCCGAACTCGGCGGTGGCGCCCGCCGCGAGCCGGCCGTTCCACGCGGCGTTCGCGAACGTGCCGCCCGTGCCCGTCGCGCTCCACGCGTGCGCGACGGACGGCGTCGGCCCACCGATGAACGACACGCGCCAGCCCGAGACGGGGACGTCGCCGGCACGCACGCGCACCGTCGCGACCCACCCGCCGGGCCACGAGCTCGTCACCGTGTGGGTGGCCTGGCAGCCGTCGTCGGCGGTCGAGGGAACGGTCCACGACGGGCTGGGCGTCGGCGTGGCGGTGCTGGTCGGGGTGGGGGTGGGGGCGGGCGTGGGGCTCGCGGTGGCGGGCGGCGTCGCGGTGGGCGTCGGCGGGGGCGTCCCGGTGCCGCCGACGAGGCCGAGCGCGCGCACCACGCCGGGGTACCAGGCCGCGGCCATGCGCGCGAACCCGCCCTCGTGCGGGTGCACGCCGTCGGTCGTGTCACGTGCCGGGTCCCACCCGGTCCACTGGTCGACGACCAGCACGGGCGACGCGGCCGTCGACTCCGCCGCTGCCCACCCCGGCACCCGCGCGTTGAGGGCCCGCGTCCGCTCCGGGCACTCGGCGCACGTCGGCGGCGCCACGGGGATGATCTGCGCCACCACGACGACGACCCGGGGGTCGACCGCACGCGCCTGGCGCAGCAGGGTGGACCACGCGTCGAGCACCTGCTCCGGCGTGCGCCCGCTCCACACGTCGTTCGTCGCGAAGTGCAGCAGGATCACCTGCGGCCGCGCGGCGGCGAACCATGCCGCGGCCTGCCCGGACGCCGCCACGTTCGTCACGAGCGCACCGCCGTGGCCCTCGTTGTCGCCGTCGTGGGCGATCCCGCAGCCCTGCGCCGGGAGCGAGCCGACCATGTCGACCGCGTACCCGGCGGCCGTCAGGTCGCGGTGCAGCATCGCGCGCCAGCAGCCGGGGTTGCCGGTGATCGAGTCGCCGAGCGGCATCACCCGCACGGGCGGGGCGGCAGCGGCGGGCACGGGCGCGGCGGGCGCGGCGGCGG
>NZ_JBFTEP010000101.1:0-13721 GCF_047229365.1 Cellulomonas pasadenensis
GCGACGACCCGCGTCGCCACCGGGCGCGCCCGCCGCGCGGCGGCACCGGCCACCGCGCGTCCCACGACGCCGCCGACGACGGCGGCCTTCTCCGGTCCCGGCACCCGCACGCGTCGTCCCTCCAGGTCCTCCGCCGGCGTGGTCGCCAGGCGGTCCAGCAGCCGCGCGTACAGCGCGAGGGTCGCCTCCACGGCCACCCGGGCGCGCGGCGGCAGCCCGGGCAGCGCGGCGCGCGCGACGGCGAGGTCGTGCTCGACCTCGTCGAGGACCGCCCGCACGTCGGCGTCCGTCAGGTGCTCGGGGTCCACGTCGGGGAAGTAGCTGCGCCCGAGGTCGCCCCGGTCGGCGCCGAGGTCCCGCAGGAAGTTGATCTTCTGGAACGCGGCGCCCAGGCCGCGCGCACCCGCGACGGCGGCCGCGGACGGCTCCACGGGCGGGTCGCCGGGTCCCCGCTCGGCGTCGAGGAAGACGCGCAGGCACATGAGCCCGACGACCTCGGCGGACCCGTAGACGTAGCGCTCGTAGCTCTCCCGGTCGTGCGTGCGCACGGTCAGGTCCGCGCGCATCGACGCGAAGAAGGGATCCACCTCGGCGTGCCCGATGCCCGTCCGGCGCGCCGTGCGGGCGAACGCGTGCACCACCACGTTGGTGGAGTACCCGGTCACGAGCGCGCGCGCCGTCTGCGCCTCGAGCTCGTCGAGCTCGGCGCCGGCGTCGGGACCGCGGTAGGTGTCGACGACCTCGTCGGCGAGCCGCACGAGCGCGTAGACCGCCTCGATGTCGCGCCGCGTGCGCGGGCCGAGCAGCCGGGTGCCGAGCCCGAACGACGTCGAGTAGGCACGCAGCACGACCGCGCTCGCCCGTGCCGCGGTGGCGTCGTACAGGCGTGCGCCCGTCGTGTCGTCGTCCGGTGTGCGCATGCCGTCCGTGGCGTCCCTCCGTGCCGCGCGGCGAAGGTCGCCGCCGTCGTCGCGCGCACCGGCCGCGCCGGTGCCCGTGCTCGTCGGAGCGGGCAGGCCGGTGCCGTGCCCGCGGTCCGTCCCCACCCGTCAGTGCCCGCGTGCGACGAGGTCGTCGACGACGCCCGCGAGGTACCCCGCGAGCGGCTCCGGCAACGTCGTCGTCGCGAGGGTACGCGCCATGTCGGCCGTGCGGCGGGTCAGCGACCGCGCCTCGTCGAGCGCCCCGCAGTCCTGCATGACGTCCCGCACGCGGGCCGCGCCGGCCTCGTCGAGGTCGGGGCGCCCGACGTGCGCAGCCAGCACCGCGCGCCCGGCCGCGTCGGCGCGCGCCCACGTCAGCCGCAGCAGCTCGGTGCGCTTGCCGGAGCGCAGGTCGGACAGCACGGACTTGCCGGTCGCGGCCGGGTCGCCGAAGACGCCGAGGTCGTCGTCCGTGAGCTGGTACGCGAGGCCCAGCGCGGTGCCGACGAGCGCGAGCGCGGTGCGGTGCTCGCGGGACGCGCCCGCCACCACGGCGCCGGACTCGAGCGGCACGCGGAACGAGTAGGCGGCGGTCTTCAGCTCGGCGACCAGCAGCGTGTCGACGTCCGTGAGCGCCTGCACCTCGCCGCGGACGTCGAGCAGCTCGCCCGCCACCGTGGTGTCGACGCCGGACGCCAGCAGCCGCACGAGCTCGCCGACGACGTGGACGGGCACCGAGGCGCGCGCCACCAGCGCGAACGCCTGCGCCAGCGCGGTGTCGCCCGCGAGCAGCGCGGCCGCGCCCACCTGGTCGTGCTGCGCGGCGCCGGTGACGCCGGCCGCCGCGAGCCGCGCCCGCGTGGCGCCCGCGACGTTGGGCCGGCCGCGGCGTACCTCGTCCCGGTCGAGCAGGTCGTCGTGCACGAGCATCGCGGTGTGCAGCATCTCCTGCGCGGCCGCCACCGGGGCGACGGCGTCGACGTCCGCGCCACCGAGGCCGAGGTACGCGCTCACCGTGAGGCGGGGGCGCATGAGCTTGCCGCCGAGCACCGCGGCGAGGTCGGACCACAGGTACCCGTGCTCGGCCGCGAGCGCGCGGCCGTGCCGGACGCGGTCGTCGACGACCTCGACGAGCAGGCGCTCGGCGGCGGCGGTGACGCGCTCGACCTCGTGGGCGAGCGCCACCCGCGCGTCGCTCGCGGGCACCGGGCCACCGGTCGCCGCGCCGGTCGGCGTGCCCGCAGGAGGCGTCGCGACGCCCGTGCCGACGGGGTTCTCGGCCACGGCGGAGCCGTCCTGCACGTACCGCTCGTCCATCCCCGCCCACCCCTCGTCCGGAATCGCTCAGCGTACTGAGCATCTGCACCGCCGCCACCGGGAACTTCCGGACGAGCGCCGCGGCCGGATGCACCCTGTGTGGAACTGTTCGCTCATGTTCGATCATGTTGGAAAAGTGGTCCCCACGGGCTACGCTCGACCCATGACGTGGATGGTGACGGGCGGGGCGGGGTACATCGGGGCGCACGTCGTGCGGGCGTTCCTCGACGCGGTGGAGCGGACCGGCGACACCACGCTCGCACCCGTCGTGCTCGACGACCTCTCGAGCGGGCACCGCGGGTTCGTCCCGGCCGACGTGCCGCTCGTCGAGGCGTCCGTGGTCGACACCGACGCCGTGCGCACGGCCCTCGTCGAGCACGGCGTCACGGGCGTCGTCCACCTCGCCGGCTTCAAGTACGCCGGCGTCTCCGTCGAGCGCCCGCTGCACACCTACGAGCAGAACGTCACGGGCACCGCGCACCTGCTCACCGCGATGGCGGACGCGGGCGTCGGCAGCATCGTGTTCTCGTCGTCCGCGGCCGTCTACGGCACCCCGGACGTCGACGTCGTGACCG
The DNA here is from genome assembly GCF_047229365.1 of Cellulomonas pasadenensis. NCBI lineage: Bacteria > Bacillati > Actinomycetota > Actinomycetes > Micrococcales > Cellulomonadaceae > Cellulomonas > Cellulomonas pasadenensis. The sequence goes on from NZ_JBFTEP010000101.1 coordinate 2,816, forward strand.
AGGACACCCCCACCGCACCCGAGTCGCCCTACGGCGAGTCGAAGCTGGTCGGCGAGTGGCTGCTGCGCGACCAGGGGCGCGCGACGGGCCTGCGGCACACGTCGCTGCGGTACTTCAACGTCGTGGGGTCCGGGCACGCGGACCTCGTCGACTCCAGCCCGCACAACCTGTTCCCCCTGGTGCTCGAGGCCCTGACGGCCGGCCGCACCCCGCGCATCAACGGGGACGACTACCCCACGCCCGACGGCACGTGCGTGCGCGACTACGTGCACGTCGCCGACCTCGCCGTCTCGCACGTCGCCGCAGCCCGCGCGCTCGCCGCGGGACGCGACCTCGAGCGCGTCTACAACCTCGGCTCGGGCGACGGGCTCTCCGTGCGGCAGATCATGACGACCGTCGCCGAGGTCACCGGCATCGCTTTCGAGCCGGAGGTCGCACCGCGCCGGCCGGGCGACCCCGCACGGATCGTCGCGTCGGGCGAGGCCGCCGCGCGCGACCTCGACTGGCGCATGCGGCACACGGCCGCCGACATGGTGGCGAGCGCCTGGGACGCCCACCGGCGGGCCACCGCCTGACGGCTCAGCGGCGCGCCGGCTCCAGGGCCCGGAGCCGCGGCAGCATGCCGGCGAACCGCTCGAGCTCCCGCTCGCTGCCCGCGTAGACGCCCTGCGCGCGCGGCCAGTGCACGACGACGTCGCCGAACCCGAGCGCCGCGGCCCGCTCGACACCCTCCGCCGCGAGATCGGCGTCCGTCAGCGAGAACGTCGGCGCCCCGTCGAGGCTCAGCCAGCGGGGCACGCGGGCGCCGGCGGCCTGCTCGACCTCGTCGAACGCGTCCGCCATGCGGGCGAGACCGTCCCACCACGCCTTCTGGTCGGCGCCGGCGTCCCCGGTGCCGACGCCCGTCCCGGGCCCGTAGGTGGCCCACCCCTGCCCGTGCCGGGCGGCGAGCGCCATGCCGCGCGGCCCGTTGGCGGCGACGACGAACGGCGTCCGCGGCCGCGCGAGCGTGCCCGGCACCATGCGCGCCGCGTGCGCCGCGTAGAACTCCCCCGCGTGGTCGGTGACGGGCTGCGTGAGCAGCGCGTCGAGCACCTCGAGGAACTCCGCGAACCGCCGGGTGCGCTCCGCACGCGTCGGCGCCGGGCCGAGCACGCCCGCGTCCCAGCCCTCGCCCCCCGCGCCGACGCCGAGCACGAACCGGCCGCCGGACACGTCGTCGAGGCCCATGACGTCCTTGGCGAACGGCACCGGGTGCCGGAAGTTCGGCGACGCGACCCACGTGCCGAGCCCGATGCGCTCCGTGACGGCCGCCGCCGCCGCGAGCAGCGGCACGGTGGCGAACCACGGCTCGTCGGCGAGGTCCCGCCAGGCCAGGTGGTCGTACGTCCACGCGTGGTCGAAGCCCAGGTCCTCGGCGCGTCGCCAGCGCTCGCGCGCCGTCGACCAGCGCTCCTGCGGCAGCAGCACGACCCCGACCCTCACCACGGGTGCACGCTAGCGGACCGTGGCGGTCATACCGGCGACGACGTGAGTGCGCCCCGCTCGTGACAGGTGTGCCCGGTGCGACCTACCCTCGGACGTCATGGACCTCGAGGTGCGTCACCTGCGCATGGTCGCCACGGTCGCCGAGCACGGCAGCGTGACGAAGGCGGCGGCCGCCCTCGGCCTCGCCCAGCCGGCGCTCAGCGCCCAGCTCTCCCGCATCGACCGGGCGCTCGGCGGCCCGGTGTTCGTGCGGGACCACCGTGGCGTGCACCCCACGCCGCTCGGCACGCTCGTCCTCGAGCGCGCGCGCACCCTGCTCCCCGCCATGGACGCGCTCGTGCTGGACGCCCACCGCGTCGCCCGGTGCGGCGAGGTGCCCGACGGCCTCCGCGTCGCCGTCGTCGGGTCGGCGCTCGCGGCGGCCTTCGCGCGCCGCGTCGACGGCGGCTGCGACGGGCGGACCCTGCTGCGGACGGGCTGGTCCGCGGCCGCCGCCGCGACCGACCTGGCGGAGGGCGCGCACGACGTCCTGCTCGTCGGGATGTGCGCCGACGCCCTGCCGCCGGCCGCGCCGGGCGTGCACTGGCGGCTCGTGGGCACCGACGCGGTCCAGGTGCTCGTGCCGTCGGACCACCCGAGCGCCGACGAGGCCGACCTCGCCGCGTTCGCCGACGAGCGCTGGCTCAAGGCGCCCGGCGACAGCTGCTTCTCGGCGTGCTTCGTCGCCGCGTGCTCGCGCGCCGGCTTCGCCCCGCACGCCCCGAGCGAGTGCGAGCGCTCCGCGGGCGTCGAGCTCGTCCGGGCCGGCGCCGGCGTGGGCCTCGCGCAGCCGTTCGGCGGCCCGCCGGACGGCGTCCGCGCCGTCGCGCTGCGCGGGCGCCCGCTGCTGTGGTCGACCTGGCTCGCCGTGCACGACGGCGCCCCCGAGGGCCTGCGCGCCCGGCTGCTCGCCGCGGCGCGGGCCGCCCGTGCGGACGGCCTCGCCGCAGCGGCGGGCGGACGCGGGCTCGCCGCGGTGCCGGCCGACGCGCAGGCGGTATGACCCAGGCGGGATGTATCCATGACGCCCGTCACGGCGTACCGTGACTGCACGGCACCCACCGACGAGAGGCAGTCCCCCATGACCATGACCCGCACCCGGCGCGTCGCGCTCTCCGGCGCCGCCGCGCTGACCCTGCTGCTCGGCCCGCTCGCCGCCGGCAGCAGCGCGACGCCCGCCCCCGCCGCGGCGGACGCGTCCGCCGACGTGCCCGCCGAGATGCTCGACGCGATGGAGCGCGACCTCGGCGTCCCGCGCGAGAAGGCCGCCCAGCGGCTCACCTTCCAGGCGGACGCGGCCACGCGCGTCCGCACCCTGTCCCAGTCGCTGGGCAGCACCTACGCCGGCGCGTGGGTCGACCCGGCCGCGGGCACCGTGCACGTCGCCACGACCGCGCCGCAGCGCGTCAAGGGCCCGGTCGCGGCGGGCGTCACCGCCGTCGCCGCCACCCGGTCCCTGAGCGACCTCGAGGCCGTCGGTGCGCGGCTCGACGCCGCCGGCCTGCCCGCCGACGTGGCCACCTGGTACGTCGACGTGCGGACCAACAAGGTCGTCGTCGAGGCCGTGGGCCAGGACACGGCGGCCGCCGCGGCGCTCGTCGCCTCCGCCGGCGTGCCCGCCGACGCGGTGCAGCTCGCCACGACCGCCGTCGCGCCCAGCACGTTCATCGACGTGGTGGGCGGCAACGCGTACTACATCAACAACAGCAGCCGCTGCTCGGTCGGCTTCGCCGTCCAGGGCGGGTTCGTCACCGCCGGCCACTGCGGCCGCACCGGCGCGAGCACCACCAGCCCGTCGGGCACGTTCCGCGGCTCGTCCTTCCCCGGCAACGACTACGCCTGGGTGCAGACCGCGTCCGGCAACACGCCCGTCGGCGCCGTGAACAACTACTCGGGCGGCCGCGTGGCGGTCAAGGGCTCGCAGCAGGCGGCCGTGGGCGCGTACGTCTGCCGCTCGGGCAGCACGACGGGCTGGCGCTGCGGCACGGTGCAGGCCTACAACACCTCCGTGCGCTACGCGCAGGGCACCGTGTCGGGTCTCATCCGCACCAACGTCTGCGCCGAGCCGGGCGACTCGGGCGGCTCGCTGCTGGCGGGCAACCAGGCGCAGGGCGTCACCTCCGGGGGCAGCGGCAACTGCCGCACCGGCGGCACGACGTACTTCCAGCCCGTCAACGAGATCCTCTCGGCCTACGGCCTGCGGCTCCTCACCAGCTGACCGGCCGGCCGGTCGACCGGCCCACGGGCCGGTGCGCCCCGGGACGCTCCCTCGCGTCCCGGGGCGCGTCCGTGCGCGCGCCGCCCGTGCGCGGGCCCGGACCGCGCCCCGACCGGGCCCGCGGCCGGCGCGGACGCGCGTCAGCCCCAGCCGAGCGCGTGCAGGCGGTCGTCGTCGATGCCGAAGTGGTGCGCGACCTCGTGCACGACCGTGACGGCGACCTCCTCGACGACCTCGTCGCGGTCCCCGCACAGCGCGAGCGTCGGGTGCCGGTAGATCGTGATGCGGTCGGGCAGCGAGCCGGCGGCCCAGAACTCGCCGCGCTCGGTGAGCGGGGTGCCCTCGTACAGGCCGAGCAGCTCGGGGTCGTCGGCGGGGGCGTCGTCCTCGACCAGCACGACGACGTTGTCCATCATCGCCGCGAGCTCGGCCGGGATCTCGTCGAGGGCGTCGCGCACCGCGTCCTCGAACTCCTCGAGCGTCATGTCGACCACGCGCCCATCCTCCCCCGCCGGGCCGGGTCCCGGGGCAGGTGGCGGGACACGTGGCGCGGCGGGTGCGGCGGGCGGTGGCGTGCGCGGCGAGAGGCGTTTTGGCGATCGGGCCGACGACCACGTATGGTTATCACCGGTCTTCCGACGCCTCGACGTCCGGGGCGGACAACGCCCTCATCGTCTAGCGGCCTAGGACCCCGCCCTTTCACGGCGGTAGCACGGGTTCGAATCCCGTTGGGGGTACGGACCCTGCGAAAGCAGGATCAGCAAGGTAGTAGGTTTTGCAGCGGTCACGGCCGCTTCAAGGCCCCGTAGCGCAGTTGGTTAGCGCGCCGCCCTGTCACGGCGGAGGTCGCGGGTTCAAGTCCCGTCGGGGTCGCTGCGAGGGCCGGTCTTCGGACCGGCGCTCTCGCATCGAGGCTCTGTAGCTCAGTTGGTAGAGCGTTCGACTGAAAATCGAAAGGTCACCGGATCGACGCCGGTCGGAGCCACCTCAGACGGCCCCGCGGGACGCCCGCCGGGGCCGTCGCTCTGCCCGGGACCGGTCGCTCCCGCCGGCGCCTCGCACCGCCGCCCTCGCGCCGCCCGTCCGCACCGCGGCGCTCCGCGCCTCCTCGTGCCGTCCGTCCGGATCGGGACCCACGTCCCACCCCGACGCGCCCGGCCGCTCCTAGCGTGGTCGCACCGAGTCCCCCCGCACGAAGGACCGTCCCGTGACGACGACGACCACCGACCGTCCCCAGCCCCGACCGCCGGCCCCGGGCACCCGTCCCGCCGGGACGGGGACCCGCCTCACCGGCCCGCTCATCCCCGTGCCGACCGCGACGCACCCGGCCGGGGACCTGGTGCACCCCTGGGCCGACTGACGCGGACCGGCTGACGCGACCGACCGCTGCGGACCGACGGCGCGCCCGCGCCGCCCCGGCGGCACCGCGGGCCGCTGACCTCGCGCGACGGCCGGTGCACCGGCAGACTGAGTGCTCCGCAGACCCCGCCCCGCGGGGGCACATCGCAGGAAGGTCGTGGAGATGGTCACGCACTCCGGGTGGGCGAGCGACACACGCCCCGACGCACCGCAGGACCACCGGTCCCTCGGCCAGCTGGTCAGCGACCTCAGCGAGCAGGCCTCGCGCCTGGTGCGCGCCGAGATCGACCTCGCCAAGGCGGAGATGGCCGCCAAGGCCAAGCAGGCGGGCATCGGCGCGGGCCTCCTCGCCGCCGCGGGGGTGCTCGGGCTGTACGCGTTCGGCACGCTGCTGGCGACGATCATCATCGCCCTCGCGAACGTCGTCGACGCCTGGCTCGCGGCCCTCATCGTCACCGTCGTGCTGCTGGCGGTGACGGGCGTGCTGGCCCTGCTGGGCGTCAAGCGCCTGCAGAAGGGCGTGCCGCCCACGCCCGAGCGCGCCGTCGAGAACGTGCACGAGGACGTCGAGGCCGTGAAGAAGGGGTTCGCAGGATGAGCGACGACGAGGCGGCGAAGATCAGCACGCCGAAGATCACGGAGCTGGAGGCCGAGGTCGCCGTGACGCGGACCCAGCTGGCATCCACGGTGGACGCGCTCGCCGAGCGCCTCGACCCGCGGGTGCAGAAGGACAAGCTCGTCGCCGACGGCAAGCGGCTCGTCTTCGACGCGACCGACGCCGCCGCGCTGCCGGAGGACCGGTCGCGCGCGCGCACGGTCCTCGCCGTCGCGGGAGCCGTCACCGTGCTCGTCGTGGTCGGCGTGGTGCGCAAGATCGTCCGCTAGGGGCCGTCCAGCGCCCCGCACGACCCGAGGGCCGCCGGCGCACGCCGGCGGCCCTCGTCGTGCGCCACGGCCCCTCCTGGAGCCGTCGAGCACGGTCGCGCGAAGGGCCACCGGGCGGGCGGGCATCCGTGCGGCCGGGCGTCCGGCCGCGGACCCACGCCGGACGCCCCGGGGACGACGAAGGCCGCGCCGGCTGCTGCCGACGCGGCCTTCACCGCTCCCTGCACGTGTGCACGACCCGTCACCGCCCGGGACACCGTCCCGGCGGCCGTCCCCGGTCCTGCCGACCCACGCACTCCCCCGCGGTGCGCGTGCTCCGACGACGTCGAGGACGATCGGTGGTCAGTCAGGCCGTCTGGCGAGGCTGCGGGACGCCGTTGAGCAGGTCCCGGACCTCGGACTCCCGGTACCGGCGGTGACCGCCGAGCGTCCGGATGGAGGAGAGCTTGCCGGACTTGGCCCAGCGGGTGACCGTCTTGGGGTCGACCCGGAAGAGGGTCGCCACCTCCGACGGCGTGAGCAGGGTCTCCGACTCTGGCGAATGTGCGGCGGACATGGATTCCTCCTCTATCGGTGCGGCCGTGCGGCGAGGACTCCCGCCGGTTGGACCGTGTCGAGCTCGCGTACCAGCCCGATCTTCAGCATGGACGAATCTGACACATGCGGCACTCCCGGACACAACGCGGATGCCACCGCGAGCGGCCGACCGCCCCTGCGCCACCTCCCCCCGACGCCGTCCCGGCGCCGTCCGATCAGCGTAAACCGGCCCAATCCGGACAGCCACCCCCCGGGGCGCCTTTCTGCCCACGGCGTACGGGAACGACCCCGGTGGGGTGACGGCCGGCCCGCCACGGGCCGTCACCCCACCCCTGAGCAGCGCGGATGCACCCCCGGGAGGTGCCGGACGGTGACGTTCACCCGCGGGGCACGGCCCGTTCAGCCGTTCGGACGCACCCCTGTGCCGCGTTTCACCCGCTCGGCCGCACGCAGGTTACTCATGCGTATCAGTAGATGGGACGCCGGTTGCCGTCGCGCGGACGACGGGACCGGCACGGCCCCGCGACGCCGCACCGCCGCCGCCGGGACCCCGTCACCGCGACGTCACGCCCGCGGGCCCCGGCCTGCGACGGCGCGCCCCGGGGACCGCGAGCCCTCGGCGGCTCCCGCTCCCGCGCCCGCCGCGGGCACGTGACGCCCGTGACGCCCCCGCAGGTGGTCGGAATGGATCGCGAGCATGTACCGTTGCCACACGAAGAGACTCAACAGCACCCGGGGCCGCACGTGTGAGCACGGAGCCGCCCCGCTTCCACGTTAGAGGGGGTCGATGCCATGGGGCGCGGCCGTCAGAAGGCAAAGCAGACGAAGGTCGCCCGGGAGCTGAAGTACTTCAGCCCGGACACCAACTACCGGGCTCTCGAGCAGGAGCTCACGTCGCGCAGCCGCAACGATGTCGTCACGGACAGCCGCCGCAGCGCTGTCAGCACGGACGACGACGACCCCAGGAGCTGGGACCCCTGGTCCCCGGGGGACGACGAGCGCTGACGGCGTCCGGCCGGCACGACGTGCCGGTCCGCACACCGTCGCGCGGGTGACCGCAGCGCGGCGCGCACGCACGCGGCGCCGTCGCGGGACGCACGACCCGCCCACCTCCGTCCTCGCGACGGGCGGTGGGCCGGTCGTCGTGCCGCGGCGGCGCCGTTCGCGTGCCGCCGCACCGCGTGCGTGGTCGGCACGCCGCGCGGCGGGTCGTCGCGGCGGCACCGCGGCTGACCTGCCGGCCCGACGCGTCCCGCCCGACCGCGCGCGGTGTCAGCCGGCGCGGTAGGTGCCGTGCATCCGCACGGCCCCGCCCTGCACGCCCTTCGTGCCGGCCACGACGTCGGGCGACGCGGCGTCGTCGGGAGCGGCCGCGCGGACCGTGCCCAGCACCCACGCGGGCAGCCCGCGGTCGCGGGCGGCACGCTGCACCGCGTCGGCGACGTCGGGCGCGACGATCGCCACCATGCCGACGCCCAGGTTCAGCGTCGCCTCGAGGTCGCCCCACGGCACCTGGCCGAGCTGCTGCACCAGGCCGAACACCGCCGGTAGGTCCCACGCCCCGCGGTCGACGTCGGCCACGAGGCCCGCCGGCAGCACGCGCGCGACGTTCGCGGCGAGCCCGCCGCCCGTCACGTGGCTGAACGCGTGCACGTGATCAGCACCGAACTCGTCGACCAGCGCGAGGCAGTCGGCGGCGTACACGCGGGTCGGCTCGAGCAGCTCCTCGCCGAGGGTGCGCCCGAGCGCGTCGACGTGCCGCTCGAGGCCCCAGCCGGCGACCTGCACGACGCGGCGCACGAGCGAGTAGCCGTTCGAGTGCAGGCCGGACGACCCGAGGGCGACGAGGACGTCACCCGCGCGCACACGCTCCGGGCCGAGGAGGCCGTCGGCCTCGACCACGCCGGTCGCGGCGCCGGCCACGTCGTACTCGTCGGGGCCGAGCAGGCCGGGGTGCTCGGCGGTCTCGCCGCCGACGAGCGCCGTGCCGGCCACCGCGCACGCCGCGGCGATCCCGCGCACGACGTCGGCGATCCGCTCGGGGACGACGCGGCCGCAGGCGATGTAGTCGGTCATGAAGAGCGGCGTCGCGCCGACCACGACGATGTCGTCGACGACCATGCCGACGAGGTCGAACCCGATCGTGTCGTGCACGTCGAGGGCCTGCGCGATCGCGACCTTCGTGCCGACGCCGTCCGTGGACGTCGCCAGCAGCGGTCGGCGGTAGGCCGTGAGCGCGCTCGCGTCGAAGAGGCCGGCGAAACCGCCGACGCCGCCGAGCACCTGCGGCCCGTGCGTGGCCCGCACCGCGTCCTTCATCAGCTCGACGGCCTTGTCGCCGGCCTCGGTGTCCACGCCCGCCGACGCGTACGTCACGGGCTGCGTCGCGGCGCTCACGGGTGCTCCAGCGCGCTCGCGCCACCGGCCGTCGGGACGATGGACAGCAGGCCGTCCTCGGGCGCGCCGAGGGGCAGCTGGTTCTGCTCCAGCAGGTGCTTGCCGAGCTGCTCGCCGGACGGCAGCTCGATCGGGTACCGGCCGCTGAAGCACGCGGTGCACAGCTGCGACGCCGGCTGCTCGGTCGCCTCGATCATGCCCTCCTCGGAGATGTACCCGAGCGAGTCGGCGCCGAGCGACGAGCCGATCTCCTCGACCGCGAGCCCGTTGGCGATGAGCTCGGCGCGCGAGGCGAAGTCGATGCCGTAGAAGCACGGCCACTTCACCGGTGGCGAGCTGATGCGCACGTGCACCTCCGCGGCGCCCGCCTCCCGCAGCATCCGCACGAGCGCCCGCTGGGTGTTGCCGCGCACGATCGAGTCGTCCACCACGACGAGCCGCTTGCCGCGGATCACGTCGCGCAGCGGGTTGAGCTTGAGCCGGATGCCGAGCTGGCGCAGCGTCTGCGACGGCTGGATGAAGGTGCGCCCGACGTACGCGTTCTTGGTCAGGCCCTGCCCGAACGGGATGCCGGACGCGGCCGCGAAGCCGACGGCCGCGGGCGTGCCGGACTCAGGCACCGGGATGACGAGGTCCGCCTCGACCGGGTGCTCCTGCGCGAGGCGCCGGCCCATGGCGACGCGCGCCGCGTGCACCGAGCGCCCGTTGATCGAGGTGTCGGGGCGCGCGAGGTAGACGTACTCGAACACGCACCCGGCGCGGTCGACCGGCGCGAACCGCTGCGAGCGCAGGCCGTCGGCATCGATCGCGATGAACTCGCCCGGCTCGACCTCGCGCACGAACGACGCACCCACGATGTCGAGCGCCGGCGTCTCCGACGCGACGACCCAGCCGCGCTCCAGCCGCCCGAGCACGAGGGGGCGCACGCCCTGCGGGTCACGGGCGGCGTACAGCGTCCGCTCGTCCATGAAGACGAGGCTGAACGCGCCGCGCAGGCGCGGGAGCACCTCGAGCGCCGTGGACTCCAGCGTGTGGTCCGGGTCGCCGGCGAACAGCGCCGTGATGAGCGCCGTGTCGGTCGTGTTGCCGCGCGCGAGCTCGCCGCGACGCTGCGGCCCGTACCGCTCCTCGACGAGCTGGACGAGCTCGGCGGAGTTGGTGAGGTTGCCGTTGTGGCCGAGCGCGACGGTGCCGCCGGCGGTCGCGCCGAGCGTCGGCTGCGCGTTCTCCCACGTCGAGCCGCCGGTCGTCGAGTAGCGCGCGTGCCCGATGGCGATGTGCCCCTGCAGGGCGTTGAGCGCCGTCTCGTCGAAGACCTGGGACACGAGTCCCATGTCCTTGTAGACGAGCAGCTGCCGGCCGTTCGAGGTCGCGATGCCCGCCGACTCCTGCCCGCGGTGCTGCAACGCGTAGAGGCCGAAGTAGGTGAGCTTGGCGACCTCCTCGCCGGGTGCCCAGACGCCGAAGACGCCGCAGGCGTCCTGCGGGCCTTTCTCGCCGGGAAGGAGGTCGTGGTTGAGACGTCCGTCTGCGCGGGGGGCCACGCGACCATGGTGGCACACCTCACCCGGCGAGGCGGAGCCCGTCCCGTGGCCGGACGCGCCGACGCACCGGTCGACGCCCGCGCGTCAGCGCCGCGCGCGCGTGCTGCGCCGGTCGGCCAGCACGGCGGCCAGCCCGCCGGCGAACGTGCCGACGACCGCGCCGGTCAGCGTCGACAGCGCCCGCACGCCGCTCACGCCGTCGAGGAACGGCAGCATGCCGCCACCGCCGCCCACCGCGTCGCCGTCGGCGAGCACGAGCGCCAGCACGAGCCCGACGACCGCGCCGACCAGCGCACCGGCGACCATGAACGACCGGTAGCGCGGCGCCCGCCGCACGGTCGCGGGCGTCGCGACGCGCTCGAGCTCCGCCTCGGACGGCGGCGCGGCCGGCACCGACGACGCTGACTCATAAACACATCTCTCGCTCCCGACGATGCAA
>NZ_JBFTEP010000102.1:0-13605 GCF_047229365.1 Cellulomonas pasadenensis
CGCGCCCGGGCGGGGCGCGCGCGCCGCCGCCCTCGTCGACGACGCGCGTGCCGCGCTCGCCGCCGCCGGCCTGGCGCCCACGCACGTGCTCTGCTCGTCGGCGCTGCGCACCCGGCAGACGTGGGAGCTCGCCCGGACGGCCCTCGCGGCCGCCGGTGCGCCCGACGCCGTCGTCACCGTGACCGACGACCTCTACGACGCGACCACGGGCGACCTCGCCGCGGCCGTCCAGGCCGTGCCCGCCGACGCGACGACCGTGCTCGTGGTCGGGCACGAGCCGACGATGTCGCACGCGGCGGCCACGTTCGCCGGCGACGGCTCCGACGCCGAGGTCGTGGCGCGCGTGCAGCGCGGCGTGCCGACCGCCTCGTGGTCGGTCCTCGAGCTCGACGGCGGGTGGGACGCCACGGCGCCCGGCGCGCTGCGGCTCGTGCACCTCGCCACCCGCGACTGAGCCGGGCGGGTCAGCCCGCGAACGGCTCCAGCGCCAGCACCGCGTCGAGGCGCCCGTCGACGGCCGCGTCCGCCGCGGCCGCGACGACCGGCTTGGCGTTGAACGCGATGCCCGTCGCCGCGGCGGCCAGCATGTCGAGGTCGTTCGCGCCGTCGCCGATCGCGACCGTCCGACTCATCGGCAGCCCCAGCTCCGCCGCCCATGCGGTGAGCGTCGCCGCCTTGGCCGCGCGGTCCACGACCGGTCCGTCGACCCGGCCCGTCAGCACGCCGTCGACGACCTCGAGGCGGTTCGCGTGCACGCGCGTGATGCCGAGCCGCGCCGCCAGGGGACGGACCACCTCGACGAACCCCCCGGACACCAGACCCACCGGCCAGCCGCGCTCCTGCAGCGCCGCGACCAGCTCGACGGCGCCCGGCGTCAGCTCGGCCTCCGCCAGCACCTCGTCGAACACCGCGACCGGCAGGCCCGCGAGCGTGGCCACGCGCTCGCGCAGCGACTGCCCGAAGTCGATCTCCCCACGCATCGCCCGCTCGGTGACCGCGGCCACGAGCGGCAGGGAGCCGGCCCGCGCCGCGAGCATCTCGACGACCTCACCGGTGATGAGGGTGGAGTCGACGTCCATGACGACGAGCCGGCGGGAGTCGGTCGCGACGTCGGCGCGCGCGGGGGTGCTGTCCACGCCCGGCAGGGTAGTGCGGCACCGGGCGGCCGCGGCGGTGCGTCCGTCAGGCGGTGCGCACGGCCACCGGGCCTGCGCGGGTGCGCCTCAGTCGTCGATGATCGAGCCCTTGGGCACCACCGTGATGCCGCTCTCGGTCACCGTGAAGCCGCGCGCCCGGTCGTGCTCGTGGTCCAGACCCACGCGCGCCCGCTCGGGGACGATGACGTTCTTGTCGAGGATCGCGCGGTGCACCTGCGCGTAGCGCGACACCTCGACGCCGTCCATGAGCACCGAGTCCGTCACCTGCGCCCAGGAGTGCAGCCGCACGCCGGGGGACAGGACCGACGACGACACCGTCGCGCCGGACACCAGGACGCCGGGGGAGACGATCGAGTCCGCGGCGTGCCCGAGGCGGCCGGCGCCCGCGTGCACGAACTTCGCCGGGGGCAGGCCCGTGTACCCCGTGAACAGCGGCCACTCCTCGTTGTAGAGGTTGAAGACCGGCTCGATCGAGATGAGGTCCTGGTTCGCGTCGTAGTACGAGTCGATCGTGCCGACGTCGCGCCAGTAGTCGCGGTCGCGGTCGGTCGAGCCGGGCACGTCGTTGCGGATGAAGTCGTAGACGCCCGCGGTCCCGCGCTCCACGAACCACGGGACGATGTCGCCGCCCATGTCGTGCCGCGAGTTCACGTCCTCCGCGTCGGCCGTCACGGCGCGCACCAGCGCGTCCGCGTCCGCCACGTAGTTGCCCATCGACGCGAGGATCTCGGTGGGGGAGCCCGGCACCGGCGTGGGGTCGGACGGCTTCTCCCGGAACGCCGCGATGCGCGTGGGGTCGGACGGCTCGGTCTCGATGACGCCGAACTGGTCCGCCATGCCGATCGGCTGGCGGATGCCCGCCACCGTCAGCTCCGCGCCCGACTCGATGTGCGAGTCGACCATCTGCGAGAAGTCCATGCGGTAGACGTGGTCGGCGCCGACCACGACGACGATGTCGGGCCGCTCGTCGTCGATGATGTTGAGGCACTGGTAGATCGCGTCGGCGCTGCCGAGGTACCAGTGCTTGCCCACGCGCTGCTGCGCGGGCACCGCCGCGACGTAGTTGCCCAGCAGCGGCGACATGCGCCACGTGCGGGACACGTGCCGGTCGAGGCTGTGGGACTTGTACTGGGTCAGCACGATGACGTGCAGGTAGTGCGAGTTGATGACGTTCGACAGGGCGAAGTCGATCAGGCGGTAGATGCCGCCGAACGGGACGGCGGGCTTGGCGCGGTGCGCGGTGAGCGGCATGAGCCGCTTGCCCTCCCCTCCGGCGAGGACGATGGCGAGGACACGCGGCGCTGGCATGGGACCCAACCTAGGCCCGGCGCGGCCTCGCAGCGAGGCGACGGGCCGTGGGCGCTAGCGTGTCGTCCAGGACCGGCTGACCAGGCCGGTCACGACCTGGAGGCCTTCCCGTGCGCGTCGACCTGCTGACCCGCGAGTACCCGCCGCACGTGTACGGCGGCGCCGGCGTCCACGTCGCCGGCCTGACGGCCGTCCTGCGCGAGCTGGTCGACGTGCGCGTCCACGCGTTCGACGCCCCCGTCGAGGAGCCGGGCACCCACGGCTACACCGTCCCGGAGGCGCTCGCGGGCGCCAACCCCGCGCTCGCGACCATGGGCGTCGACCTGTCGATCGTCGACGGCATCGGGCGCGACGGCGGCGCCGCGACCGACCTCGTGCACTCGCACACCTGGTACGCGAACCTGGCCGGCCACCTGGCGTCGCTGCTGTACGGCGTGCCGCACGTCGTGACGGCGCACAGCCTCGAGCCGCTGCGGCCGTGGAAGGCCGAGCAGCTGGGCGGCGGGTACGCGCTGTCGTCGTGGGTCGAGCGCACCGCCTACGAGGCCGCCGCGGGCGTCATCGCCGTGAGCGCCGGCATGCGCGCCGACATCCTGCGCGCGTACCCGGCGGTCGACCCGGACCGCGTGCACGTCGTGCACAACGGCATCGACCTCGACGGGTGGCGACGTCCCGAGGGTGAGGAGGCGACCGCTCGGGCGCGCGCCGTCGTCGAGGGGCTCGGCATCGACCCGGACCGGCCGGCGGTCGTGTTCGTCGGCCGGATCACCCGCCAGAAGGGCCTGCCGTACCTGCTGCGCGCGGCCGAGTCGCTGCCCGCGGACGTGCAGCTCGTGCTGTGCGCCGGCGCGCCGGACACGCCGGAGATCATGGCCGAGGTGACCGGTCTCGTCGAAGGGCTCCAGACCCGGCGCGGCGGCGTCGTCTGGATCGAGCGGATGCTGCCGCGCGACGAGCTCGTCTCCGTCCTCGCGCACGGCACCGTCTTCGTCTGCCCGTCCGTCTACGAGCCGCTCGGCATCGTCAACCTCGAGGCCATGGCCGTCGGGCTGCCGGTCGTCGGCACCGCCACCGGCGGCATCCCCGAGGTCGTCGACGACGGTGTCACGGGGTGGCTCGTGCCGATCGAGCAGGTGCAGGACGGCACCGGGACGCCCGTCGACCCGGACCGGTTCGTCGCCGACCTGGGCGCGGCGCTCGCGGACGCGGTCGCCGACCGGGAGCGGGCGGCCGCCTTCGGCGTCGCCTCGCGCCGGCGCGTCGAGGAGCACTTCTCGTGGCGCGCTATCGGCGAGCGCACGCTCGAGGTGTACCGGGCCGTGCTCGGCGCCTGACGCGGGCGCGGCGGCGGCCGACACGCGTCGTCGGCCGCGCGTCGTCAACCGCGCGCGAGCCGGGTGGCCGCGGCGGCCATGGCACGCCGTGCGACGCGGTCGACCTCGCGCAGCGCCGTCGAGCGCTGATCGGCCTGCCACGTGTTCACGGCACCGCCGTCGTCGCGCGTCGCGAGCCGCACGATCGCCCGGAGCCGCGCGGCGCTGGTCAGGACGCGCAGCCGCTGCGGCTCCACGCCGGGCGGGATCCGGGACGGCGTCAGCGCGCCGTCGCGCACCACCGCGATCTCCTCGG
The DNA here is from genome assembly GCF_047229365.1 of Cellulomonas pasadenensis. Taxonomy (NCBI): domain Bacteria; kingdom Bacillati; phylum Actinomycetota; class Actinomycetes; order Micrococcales; family Cellulomonadaceae; genus Cellulomonas; species Cellulomonas pasadenensis. The sequence continues at coordinate 4,095 of NZ_JBFTEP010000102.1, forward strand.
CGGCGTCGGTGCTCCAGCGCGCCACGTCGAGGTCGACGAGCGCCTCCGTGGCCGTGCGCAGGCCGTCGCGCAGCGCGCGCTCGGCGTCCTCCAGCGAGCCGACCTGCGCGTGCGCGGCGGGGCGCCAGTCGGGCACGGTGGTCACCTGCCAGCGCACGAGGTGCCCCGGCTCGAGGTCGGAGCCGAACCGCTCGACGCGCGGCACCGCCACGCTCGTCGCGTCGCCGCGCGCGACGAGCACCGACTCGCCCACCTCGATGGCGGGGCCGGACGCGGGCGGCGGCACGGCGACCGGCTCCCCGGGCACCGGGAGCGCGACGCCGACCTCCGTCGCGGCGGCGGAGTCGGTGAGCCACTGCACGAGCGGCACCACGTCGTCGTCCCCGCGGTGCACGGCGTGCGGCTCGTCCTCGCCCTGGACGGCGAGGGTCGCCCGGCGCGCGTCGGCGGGGGCGGTCAGCCACAGGGCGAGCAGGACGGAGCGGGGGAGCTGGAGCGCGGGTGCCACGCGACCACGGTAGGACGGGCACGGCACGGTCGACGTGCGACCGCGCCGTGCCCTGCGTCACCGGCGGACGCCCGCGGCGGGGCGCCGGTGCGCTCCGCGCCCGTCCGGCACGGCGTCAGGACGCGCGCGTGGCCAGCTCCTCACGGACGAGCGTCGACAGCGTGCGGCCGTCGGCGCCGCGGCCGGCGCGCGCCGAGACCTCCTTCATCACGCGGCCCATGTCCGTCGGCGACGTCGCACCGAGCTCGTCGACGACGGTGCGCACGAGCGTCGCGAGCTCCTCGCCGGTCGGTGCCGCGGGCAGGTAGGTCGCGATGAGGTCGGCCTCGGCGGTCTCCGTGGCGGCGCGGTCGGCCGCGCCGGCGTCGGTGTAGATCTGCGCCGACTCGCGGCGCTTCTTCACCTCGCGCGCGAGGACCGCCAGCACCGCGTCCTCGTCGAGCTCGCGCGCGGTCGGGCCCGCCTTCGCCTCGGCGCGTACCGCGCCGATCGCCTGGCGCAGCGTGCCGGTGCGGAACGTGTCGCGGGCCTTCATGGCGGCCGTGAGGTCGGTGTCGAGGCGGTCGAGGGTGCTCATGCCCCCAGCGTGCCCGGCCGCCGGGCCCGGCGTCGCGCCGATACCTGCTTCGCCCCGATGCCTGCGCCGGCCCGGCACGCGGCGCCGCCCGTGCCCGGGGCGACGCCGCGACGCGTCAGCCGATCGCGTGCACCGGTGCGGACAGCGGCACCCCGGAACCGTCGCGGCGCGGGTCGGGCTCGGGCAGCGGCACGGGCTGCCCACCGGAGCCGGTGGCGCGCGCGGGCGAGGCGCCGACGTGGGCGAGGATCAGGGCGTCCTCACCCTTGAGGAACCGGTGCGAGCGCACGCCGCCGGTCGCGCGTCCCTTCGCCGGGTACAGGGCGAACGGGGTCACCTTGACCGAGCCGGTCTGCGTGCCGGGGAGCGCGGTGGACGCGCCGGCGACGGTGACGACCACGGGGTCGGCGTCCTCGGGCCGGACCACCGAGAACGCGACGACCCGCGCGCCCGTGCCGAGCTTGATGCCTGCCATGCCGCCGGCGGCGCGTCCCTGCGGGCGCACGTGCGCCGCGGGGAAGTGCAGCAGCGAGGTGTCCGTCGACACGAGGACCAGCTCGTCCTCGTCGCGGGCCGTGGCCCCGCCGACGACCTCGTCGCCGTCCTTGAGGGCCACGACCTCCCACGCGTCGCGGTTGCCCGGCACGTCGCCCGGCGTGACGCGCTTGACGACGCCCTGCGCGGTGGCGAGCGCGAGCGGCGCCGCGTCTGCGGTCAGCGGCACGAGCGCCACGACGCGCTCGTCCTTCTCCAGCGTCACCGCCTCGCCGACGGGCAGGCCGCCCGACAGCGTCGGCGGGCCGTCGGTCGGCGGCAGCGACGGCAGGTCGAGCACCGGCACGCGCACGACGCGGCCACGCGACGTGAGGGCGCCGACCTCGGCGCGGGCGGTCGTCGGGACCGCCGACGCGACGACGTCGTGCCGGCTGCGCTGCGTGCCGTCCCCGCGGCCGGGCTCGCCGTCGTCGGCGGTGCGGGCCAGCAGCCCGGTGGCCGACAGCAGTGCCCAGCACGGCGAGTCCGGGATCTCGAGCGGTGCCGCGCCCTTGCCGCGTCCCGTGGGGGCGGCGGCCGCCGCGCCGGCGACGCTCGCGCCGCCCGCGTGCTCCAGCAGGATCGTGCGGCGCGGCGTGCCGTACGTCGCGGCCACCTCGGCCATCTCGTCGGAGACCAGCCCGCGCAGCAGCGCGTCGTCGGCGAGCAGCGCCTCGAGGCGGGCGATCTCGTCCGTCAGCTCCTGCTGCTCGCGCTCGAGCTCGATGCGCGAGAAGCGCGTCAGGCGGCGCAGGCGCAGCTCGAGGATGTACTCGGCCTGCGGCTCGGAGAGGTCGAAGACCGACCGCAGGCGCGTGCGCGCCTCGTCGGAGTCGTCCGAGGAGCGGATGACCTGGATGACCTCGTCGATGTCGAGGATCGCGACGAGGAGGCCCTCGACGAGGTGCAGGCGCTCCTGGCGCTTGCGCAGCCGGTGGCGCGAGCGGCGGCGCACGACGTCGATGCGGTGGCCGACCCAGACCTGCAGCAGCTCGCGCAGGCCGAGCGTGCGCGGCTGCCCGTCGACGAGCGCGACGTTGTTGATGGAGAACGAGTCCTCCATCGGCGTGTAGCGGTAGAGCTGCTCGAGCACGGCCTCCGGCAGGAAGCCGGTCTTCACCTCGATGACGAGGCGCAGGCCGTGCTGGCGGTCGGTGAGGTCGACGGCGTCCGCGATGCCGGAGAGCTTCTTGGACTGCACGCCCTCCTTGATCTTCTCGATGACCTTCTCGGGGCCGACCAGGTAGGGCAGCTCGGTGACGACGATGCCCTTGCGCTTGGGCGTGACGTTCTCGATGCGGGCGGTCGCGCGGGTGCGGAACGCGCCGCGGCCCGTGCGGTACGCGTCGCGCACGCCGTCGAGGCCGACGATCTTGCCGCCGGTCGGCAGGTCCGGCCCCGGGACGAACCGCATGAGGTCCTCGAGCGTGGCGTCCGGGTGCAGCACGAGGTGCCGCGCCGCCGCGACGACCTCGACGAGGTTGTGCGGGGCCATGTTGGTCGCCATGCCGACCGCGATGCCCGTCGCGCCGTTGACCAGCAAATTCGGGATCGCCGCCGGCAGCACGGCCGGCTGGGTCAGCTTGCTGTCGTAGTTGGGGACGAGGTCGACGACGTCCTCGTCGAGGCCCTGCGTCATCGCCATCGCCGACGGCGCCATGCGGGCCTCGGTGTACCGGGACGCCGCGGGGCCGTCGTCGAGCGAGCCGAAGTTGCCGTGCCCGTCGACCAGGGGAAGGCGCAGCGAGAACGCCTGCGCGAGCCGGACCATCGCGTCGTAGATGGGCGCGTCGCCGTGCGGGTGCAGCTTGCCCATGACCTCGCCGACGACGCGCGCCGACTTCACGTACGGGCGGTCGGGCCGCAGACCCATGTCGGCCATCTGGTAGACGATCCGCCGCTGCACGGGCTTGAGGCCGTCCCGCGCGTCCGGCAGCGCCCGCGAGTAGATGACCGAGTACGCGTACTCGAGGAACGACCCCTCCATCTCGGTGGAGACGTCGATGTCGACGATCTTCTCGACGAGGTCCTCGGGCGGCAGGTCGGGGGTCGCGGGACGACGCGCCATGGGGTGGTCTGCTCCTCGGGTGCGGGGACGCGGCGGGCGCCGCGGCGCCCCATTCTCGCGCGCACGCGGGGTCGTCGGGGCCACGGCACGCCCGGACGGCGCGCGGGCCGGGCGCCCCGCTAGCCTGGCGGCATGGCCGACGTCGTCCCCCGTCCGCCCCACGCGCCCGCGGAGCCGGGCACCGGCCCGTACCCCGCCACGTGGGAGGCGGACGTCGTCCTGCACGACGGGTCGACGACGCGGCTGCGGCCGATCCGGCCCGAGGACGCCGACGCGCTGCAGGCCTTCCACGTCGCCCAGTCGGAGCGGTCGACGTTCCTGCGCTTCTTCGCCGCGCTCGAGCGGCTGCCGGAGCGCGACCTGCAGCGGCTGGTGCGGGTCGACCACGTCGACCGCGTCGCGCTCGTCGCGGTCACGGCCGCGCCCGGTGCCGTCGGTGCGGGGGACGTGGCGCCCGACGAGGCGGCGGCCGGTGACGCGCCCGAGCGGATCATCGGCGTCGCACGCTACGACCGCGTCGACGGCGAGTCCGCCGAGGTCGCGTTCAACATCGCCGACGCCCACCAGGGCAAGGGGCTCGCCTCCGTGCTGCTCGAGCACCTCGCCGCCGCGGCCCGCGAGCGCGGCGTGCGGCGGTTCGTCGCCGAGGTGCTGCCGCAGAACGGGCGCATGCTGCACGTGTTCCGCGACGCCGGGTACGAGGTGCGGCAGCGCACCGAGGACGGCGTCGTGCAGGTGACGTTCGACATCGACCCGACCGAGCGCTCGCTCGCCGTGATGGCGGACCGGGAGCACCGCGCGGAGGCGCGGTCGATGCGCGCGCTGCTGTCGGCGCGGTCCGTGCTCGTGGTGGGTCCGGGGCCCGACCCGGCGCGGGACCTGCACGGCGCCCACGCCCGGCGCGTGCTGGCGGGCCTGCGGCCGGCGGCGCGCGAGGGGACGGTCGTCGTGCACGCCGTCGGTGTGGGGGACGGCGGCGAGGCGGACGACGGCGTGCACCTCCACCGGCGCGTCGACGACGTGCCCGGGCCCGTCGAGCTGGCGGTCGTCGTCCTGCCGGCGGAGCAGGTCCTCGACGTCGCGCGGCGTCTGGGCGCGCTCGGCGTGCGCGGCCTGGTGCTGCTGTCGTCGGGGTTCGCCGAGGCCGGGCCCGAGGGGCTCGCCCGGCTGCGGCTGCTGCTCGGCGTGGTGCACGGCGCGGGGATGCGGCTCGTCGGCCCGGCGTCGTTCGGCATCGTCAGCCGGCTCGACGGGACGACGCTCGACGTGTCGCTCGCCGAGCGCCCGCCGCGGGCGGGGCGGATCGGCCTGTTCTGCCAGTCCGCGCCCATGGCCGTCCCGCTGCTGGCGGCCGTGGACCGCCGGGGGCTCGGCCTCGCCCAGTTCGTCTCGGCCGGCCACCGCGCCGACGTGTCGGGCAACGACCTCATGCAGTTCTGGGGCGAGGACGACAGCACCGACGTCGTCGGCCTGTACCTGGAGTCGATCGGGAACCCGCGCAAGTTCTCCCGCGTCGCGCGCCGCCTCGCGACGCACAAGCCCGTGGTCGTCGTCACCGCCGGACGCTCCGGCCAGGTGGTGCCGCCGGGGCACGCCGTGCGTCCCACGCGGGCGCCGCGCCGCACGCTGGAGGAGGTGATGCGTCAGTCCGGCGTGATCCGCGTCGAGAACCAGCACCAGCTGCTCGACGTCGTGCAGGTGCTCGCGCACCAGCCGCTCCCGGCCGGCCGCCGCACGTCGATCCTCGCGAGCTCGGCCAGCGTCGCCGCGCTCGTCGCCGAGGCGGCCGCGGCGGCCGGGCTCGTCGTGACGGGACGCGTCGAGCTGCTGGCCGAGGACGCCCCCGCGGACGACGTCCGCGCGACCGTCGACCGCCTGTACGCGGACGAGCAGACCGACGTCGTCGTCGCCGTGCGCCTGCCGACGCTGGGCACGCCCGACCCGGTCGTGCCGCGGGAGGTGGCCCGTGCGGCCGCCGCGACGGGCCGCACGACGGTCGCGTGCATGGTCGACCTGCACGGCATCACCCCGGACCTCACGGCCACGGACCCGACCGGGCGCGTGCGGACCGTGCCGGCGTACAGCGCACCCGAGGACGCCGTGCTCGCGCTGGGCCACGCGACCCGGTACGCCGCGTGGCGCGGCACCGACCGGGGGCGGCCCGTGCGCCCCGAGGGCGTCGACACGCGCGCCGCGGAGCGGCTCGTCGCCGCGCACCTCGCGGCCGGGCGCGCGACCGAGGGGCAGCCCGTGCCGCTGTCGCCGGCGGAGGTCGCGGAGCTGCTCGGCACGGTCGGCGTGCACGTGCTGCCGTCGGTGCGCGTGCAGGACGCCGACGAGGCCGTCGCCGCGGCAGACCGGCTGGGCTGGCCGGTGGCCGTCAAGACCACCGTGCCGGCGCTGCGGCACCGCGCGGACCTCGGCGGCGTCCGCCTCGACGTCGCCGACGCCGCCGAGATGCGCGCCGACGTCGCGGGGATCCTCGCGCTCGCGGCGGACCGCGACCCGGGCCCGGGCGTGCCGCCGCTGGAGGTCCAGGCGATGGCGCCGCACGGCGTGCCGTGCGTCGTGCGGTCCGCCGAGGACCCGCTGTTCGGGCCCGTGATCAGCTTCGGCCTGTCGGGCGACGCGACCGACCTGCTCGGCGACGTGGCGTACGGCGTCCCGCCTCTCACGGACGTCGACGTCACGGAGATCGTGCGCACGCCGCGAGCCGCCCCGCGCCTGTTCGGCTACCGGGGTCTGCCGCGCCTCGACGTCGCCGCCGTCGAGGACCTCGTCGCGCGCGTCTCCGTCCTCGCGGACGCGCTGCCGGACCTGCGCGCGCTGGAGCTCGCGCCCGTCGTCGTGTCGACGTCGGGCGTCGTCGTGCTCGGCGCGTCGGCGTCGGTGGCCCCCGCCGACCGTGCGGACGCGCTGCGCCGGCTGGCCCGGACGTGAGACGGCGTCGCCGGGGGTGGGAGGATGGCACCGTGCCCGCTCCGTCGACGACCCTCCAGCACGACCTGCACCGCGCCGGCTACTACCCCGAGCTCGTGAGCGACGTCCTCGACCTCGCGCTCGCCGGCGAGGACGTCGTGGCCCACCTCGTGCACCCCGAGACCACGTTCGACGCGTCGGAGGTGCGGCGGCACGTCACCGTGCTGGCGCTGACCCCGACGCGGCTGGTCGTGGCGCACGTGGACGACCACCCGGCGGACTCGGAGCACCCGTCCGCCAGCGCGTCGGCGACGACGGAGGCGGTGCCGCTGTCCGAGCTGCGGTCGGTCGCCGTCACGCACGTCGTGCCGAACCCGCAGGAGCACCGCCGCGGCGACGGCCCGACCGAGCTCACGCTCGCCGTCGGCTGGGGCGCCGTGCAGAGGGTCGACCTCGAGCCGGCCAGCTGCCCGGACCCGTCGTGCGACGCCGACCACGGCCTGACCGGCACGCTCACGCCCGACGACGTCGTCGTCAGGGTCAGCGCCGCGGCCGAGGGACGCGACGCCGTGCGCGCCGCGCTCGCCTTCGGGCGCACGCTGTCGGCCGCGTCGGCGCGCCGGTGAGCGCCGGGCCCGTCACGCGCGACGCCGAGGAGCTCGTGCTCCCCGGGTCGGGGACGCGGTCGCTCGCGCACGTCCTGCCCGCCGTCGTGGCGGCGCTCGGCACCGACGTCGCCGGGGGAGCGGCCGCGCGCGAGGCGCTGGCCCTGCCGGCCGTCGAGCGGGCCTGCGTCGTCCTCGTGGACGGCCTCGGGCACCTCAACCTGGTCGAGCGCGGCGGGCACGCGCCGTTCCTGCGGTCGCTGCTGCCGGGCGCCGAGCCGCTGGTGACGACGTTCCCGTCCACCACCGCGACGGCGCTCGGCACGTTCGGCACGGCCGCGTCGCCCGGCGCCACCGGCATGCTCGGGTACACCGTGCGCGTCCCCGCGACGGGCGGGCTCGGCAACCTCGTCTCCTGGACCGACCTGCCCGACGCACGCACCTGGCAGCGGGAGCCCACCGTGCTCGAGGGCGCCGTCGCCGCCGGCCTCCCGGTCGCCAGCGTCGGCCCCGCGCGGTTCGCCGGCTCCGGTCTGACGAACGCCGCGCTGCGGGGGCCCGCGTACGTCGCGGCGGAGCAGCTCGACGACCGCGTCGACGCGACCGTGCGGTCGCTGCGGGCCCCGGGCCTGACGTACCTGTACTGGGGTGAGGTCGACAAGGCCGGCCACCACCACGGCTGGGGCTCGTGGCAGTGGGGCGACGCGCTGTCGGAGCTCGACGCCGCGCTCGCCCGCCTGGCGCGCTCGCTGCCGCGCGGCACCCTCCTCGTCGTGACCGCCGACCACGGCATGGTCGACGTCGACCCGGCGCGGCGCCGCGACGTCGCGGCCGATCCCGCGCTCGGTGCCGAGGTCGCGCTGACCGCGGGGGAGCCGCGCGCCCTGCACCTGCACCTCGAGCCCGGGGCGGACCCCGACCGCGTGGCCGACCGGTGGCGGACCGCGCTCGGCGGCGACGCGGTCGTGACGACCCGCGACGCCGCGGTCGCGGACGGCTGGTTCGGCCCCGTCGCGGAGCACGTGCGCCCCGTGGTCGGTGACGTCGTCGTCGCGATGACCGGCGCCGCGACGGTCGTCGACTCGCGGACGCAGACGCCCGCCTCGATCGCGCTCCTGGGCGTGCACGGCTCGCTGACCGCCCGCGAGATGCTCGTGCCGCTGCTGGTGCACGCGTGAGCGCGGACGCACCGACGACGGGAGGGGCCTGACGCGTGGCCGAGCTGGTCTTCTTCTCCGGCACGATGGACTGCGGCAAGTCGACGCTCGCGCTCCAGATGCACCACAACCACGCCGCGCGGGGTCGTGACGGCGTGCTGTTCACGCGGCAGGACCGCGCCGGCACCGCGACGATCTCGTCGCGCCTCGGCCTGCGCCGCGCGGCCGAGGAGGTCGACGACCGCACCGACTTCTGGGCGGAGGTCGTCACGCGCCGCACGCGCGGCCGCCCGGTGGACTACCTCATCGCCGACGAGGCGCAGTTCTACACCGCCGCGCAGGTCGAGCAGCTCGCGCGCGTCGTCGACGAGCTGTCGGCCGACGTCTTCGCGTTCGGGATCACCACCGACTTCCGTGCGCGGCTGTTCCCGGGGTCGGCGCGGCTCGTGGAGCTCGCGGACCGCGTCGAGGTGCTCCAGGTGCGCGCGCTGTGCTGGTGCGGCGCCCGCGCCACGCACAACGCCCGCACGGTCGGCGGCGTCATGGTCGTCGAGGGGGAGCAGGTCGTCGTGGGCGACGTCGAGGCCGACGACCGCGAGCACGCCGCCGAGGTCGCCTACGAGGTGCTCTGCCGGCGTCACCACGTGCGGCGGATGACCGCGGCGACCGCCCGCGCCGTCGCGGGTCCGGGCGAGCAGGCGCTCTTCGAGGACGCGGCGCCGGGGCGCACCGACGGCTGACGCGCGCCGACGGCCGACGGGCGCCGACGTGGGACGCGGCGCCGACGTGTGACGCGGGCGCCGACGTGTGACGCGGCGCGCACCTGGCACGTGCCGCGCGGCCGCCGGCTACTCCGGCTTCGCGCCGAAGACGATCTCGTCCCAGCTCGGCACCTTGGCCCGCGTCCGCCGGGCGCGGCGCTCGGGCGCCGGGCGGTCGGTCGGGTCGGTGCCGGACGCCGGCTCGACGTCCGTCCGGGCGGCGGGCTGCACCGGGTCCGCCGGGCGCGGCCCGCCCTGCTGCGGCGCGGACTGCTCCGCCTGCGCGGGTCGCTGCCGCGCGGTCCGCTCGGGCCCCGCGGGCACCGCCCGCACCGGCGGCGGTCTCGTATAAACAAATACCAGCCCACCAGACACATACGCC
>NZ_JBFTEP010000103.1:0-13296 GCF_047229365.1 Cellulomonas pasadenensis
AGGAGCAGGCGCCGCTGGTGCTCCGGCAGCTCCACGAGCGCGGCCCGCAGCGCGGCCGCCGCGGCCGCCGGGTCCGGCGCGTCCGCGTGGCTCGCCGGGTCGAAGGGGCCGCCGGCGCGCTCCTGCAGCACGAGCTGCAGCACCGCGTCGCCGCCCGTCGCCGCCGCGACCCCGTCCGCGTCGTCGGCCGCCGCGAGCACGTCCGCCGTGCTCAGCGGTGCGGCGACGTCGACGTCGCCCGCCTCAACCGCGTCCACCTGCGCGAGGGGTGCGAGGTCGGTGCGGACGCGGACGCGGTCCCACCGCGCCGGGCGGTCACCTGCGTACGCGGCGTTGCGCACGACCTCGACGCCGTCCGCGCCCACCCGGTCGAGGACGTAGGGGCCCGTCGTGGTCGCGAGGGTGGGGTCGGCCGCGACGTCGGCCGACGCGCCCGCGGCGCGCCACACGCGCGAGACCGGCACGAGCGCGGCGCGGTCCTGCCGCTGCACCGCCGCCACGACGGCGTCGGCCCACCGGGCCGCGTCCGCGGTGGGGTCCGGCGACGGCGTCGAGGTGCCCGTGGGGGTCGCCGTCCCGGTGGGGGTCGGTGCGCCCGTCGGCGTCGCCGATGACGTGGGCGTCGGCGTGCCCGCGGCCGTCGTCGCCGTCGGTGCCGCTGCGTCCGACGGTGCCACCGTGCCCGACGCCGCCGTCGCCGTGGGCGCCGGTGTGCCGGGACGGGCCGGCGTGGGCAGCGCGGGCGCGGACGGGTCGAGCGCGAGCCGGCCGACGACGTGCGCCGGCAGGTTGACGTCGAGCGCGAGCTGCCAGTCCGCGACGGGCCGGTCGTACACGACCGTGACGCTCGCGCCGTCGACGGCCGGCACCGCCGACGCGTGCGCGAGGACCGGTGAGGTCGCGGCGAACGCGACGACGCCGTCCAGCGCGGCCGGGTCGGCGGGGCGCCCGTCGGCGTCGAGCTCCGGCACGACCTCGTCGAGCTGGCCGCTGCGCGCGGCCCACTCCAGCAGCAGGTCGGCGGGCGTGACGGGCACCCCGTCGGACCAGCGGGCCGTCGGCGCGATCGTGTAGCGGACGGTGAGCGGCGCGTCGCCGACCTTCTCGACCGTGCCGAAGGACGCGTCGCTGGTCACCGTGCCGTCGGGCTCGAGCGCGACGAACCCGGACTGCACCAGCCCACGCACCAGCACGCTGCCGGGCGCGCGCCCGTCGACCGTGCCGGCGTTGAGGGACGCGAAGGGCAGGTCGGCCGCGACGACGACGGTCCCGGCGCGGGCCGGGTCGACGGGGTCGGCCGTGCAGGCGGTCGTGAGGGCGACGAGCACCGCTCCTGCCGCCGCCGCGGCGACCCGTGCCCGCGCCCGTCCCCCGACGTGACCGCTCCGGTCCATCCGCACCGCTCCTCCGCTCCCGCGCCGCGCGCGTCCACCCGTCCGGCCGTCACCCGTCCGCAGCCGTCGTCCCCCTATCGGCGCGGACGGGTCGGGACTGAAGTGGCAGATCGGACGGATCCCGTCGGACCGTAGCGGACCGGCACGAGTCGGTGCGCCGTGCCGCCAGGGGCAGCACCGCGCGGGCGTGCCGGCCGAGGACGTCCCGGACGCGCCGACGCCCGGCCCCCACGGGGGGACCGGGCCTCGTGCGTGCGGGGCGGTGCGTGCCGCGGCTCAGATGCCGGGGCGCTGCGTCCGCTCGTTGTCGATCTCGTCGATGCCGAGCGCGTCGGCGCGGCCGGCCTCCTCCGCGTGCCGCGCCTCCTCGGCGAGCAGCTCGGCGCGCTGCGCCTCGAGGAGCGCGTCGCGGGCCATGCGACGCTCCCGCTGCGCCTCCGGGTCCGGCACCGGCACGGCCGCGATGAGCCGCTGCGTGTACGGGTCCCGCGGGGCGGTGACGACCTGCGCCGTCGGCCCGACCTCGACGAGCTTGCCGTTGCGCATCACCGCGACCCGGTCCGACAGGATCTCGACGACGGCGAGGTCGTGGCTGATGAACAGGCACGCGAAGCCGTGCTCGCGCTGCAGCTCCTGGAAGAGGTCGAGAACCGCCGCCTGCACCGACACGTCGAGCGCGGACGTGGGCTCGTCCGCGACGAGCAGGCGCGGCTCGAGCGCGAGCGAGCGGGCGATGCCGACGCGCTGACGCTGCCCGCCGGACAGCTCGTGCGGGTACCGGTTGCGCATGGCGCGCGGCAGGCGCACCTGGTCGAGCAGCCGCTCGATCTCGCGCTGCAGGCCCTGGCCCTTGACGCCCCGGTGCAGGAGCAGCGGCTCGGCGATGGACTCGCCGATGGGCAGGCGCGGGTTGAGCGACGAGCCCGGGTCCTGGAAGACGATGCCGACCTTGGTGCGCAGCGGCTTCAGGTCCTTCATCGACGCGCCGACCATGTCGTGCCCGACGATCCGCAGGTGGCCGCCCGTGACCGGCAGCAGCCCGACGGCCGCGCGGCCGATGGTCGTCTTCCCGGAGCCCGACTCGCCGACGAGGCCGACGACCTCGCCCTGGCGGATCTGCAGCGAGACGCCGTCGACGGCGCGGAACGCCGGCGTGCGGCGACGGCCGGGGTACTCGATCACCATGTCCTGCGCGTCGAGCACGAGCTCGCGCTCGTCGGCGGCCGTGGCGGCGGGCGCCGCGGTTCCGGCCGGGGCCGGCTCGGTGACCGTGGCCCGCGCGGGCGCCGCGGCGCCGACGCCGCGGCCGAGGTGCGGCACGGCGTCCAGCAGACGCTGCGTGTACTCGTGCTGCGGGTTGCGGAAGACGTCGAGGGCCGGGCCCTGGTCGACGACCCGCCCGTCCTTCATGACGATGATGTTGTCGGCCATGTCGGCGACGACGCCCATGTCGTGCGTGATGAGCACGATGCCCGCGTCGATGCGCTCGCGCAGGTCGCGCATGAGCTTGAGGATCTCGGCCTGCACCGTGACGTCGAGCGCGGTCGTCGGCTCGTCGGCGAGCAGCAGCTTCGGGTCGCACGCGAGGGCCTGCGCGATCATCGCGCGCTGGCGCTGCCCGCCCGACAGCTGGTGCGGGTAGGAGTCGACGCGCTTCTCGGGGTTCGGGATGTCGACGAGCCGCAGCAGCTCGACGGCGCGCTCGCGCGCCTCGGCCGGGCCGATCTCGAAGTGCGCGCGCAGCGTCTCGATGATCTGGAAGCCGATCGTGAACACCGGGTTCAGCGCCGTCATCGGCTCCTGGAAGATCATCGAGATCTCCCGCCCGCGCACGCGCCGCAGCCGGCTCGCCGGCATGCCGACGAGCTCGCGGTCGCCCATGCGCGCCGAGCCGCGGGCACGGCCGTTCGCCGGCAGCAGGCCGAGCAGCGCCATCGACGACTGCGTCTTGCCCGAGCCGGACTCGCCGACGATGGCGAGCACCTCGCCCGGGCGGACGTCGTAGCTGACGTCCACGGCGGCCGGGTGCCAGCGTCCGTCGACGTAGAACTCGACGTTCAGGTCACGCACCGACAGCACGGGCGTCGTGGTCGGTGCGGGAGGCGTCTCGAGGGCCACCGTTCAGCGTCCTTCCTGCTCACCGCGGGTCCGCCCGGTCGGGGCGGCCGCGGTGCGCGGGTCTGCGAGCATGGCCACGTGGGTGCCACGCAGGAGTTCACATCGGGGTACGGACGAGGTCTGACCGTCGCGGCGGGCGCCACCGGCGCGGTCGCGCTGGGCGCGGTGGCGCTGCAGGACGGCGCCGGCGAGGCGCTGCGCGTGCTGCCGGTCGTGGCGCTGGTCGTGCTCGTCGTCTGGGCGCTGTTCTGGCGCCCGGGGGTCGAGGTCGCGGACGGCGAGCTCGTCGTGCGCAACGTGCTGAGCACCGTGCGCGTGCCGTGGCCCACCTACCGCGGGGTGACGCGGGGCTGGTCCCTCGTGGTGCACACCACCGAGGGCGACGTGCAGGTGTTCGCCGCCCCCCGCGCGAGCGCCACGGCCCGGGCGGTGCGCCGGCGCCGCGCCGACGACGACCGGCCGGTCGGCAGCGTGCCGGCCGGCGATCGTCCCGTGCGCTCGTACGGCGCCACCGCCGAGACGGTGGGCGACGCCGTCGAGGCCCGGCACGACGCGCTGGTGCGCGCCGGCCACCTCGACGGCGCCGAGCGCCTGCGCACCGAGCACGGCCTGCGCCCCACCCGGCAGCTGCACGTCGCCGGCATCGGCGCGGCGGCCCTGCTGGCCGCCGCCGCCGTGGCGGTGCTCGTCACCGGCTGAGCCGGCGCGCCGGGACGTCACGCGCCGCCGCCGACGCCGGCGTCCGGACGGACCGAGGGCACGCGCGCGCGCTCCGCCGACGCGTCCGCGGCGGCCGCCCGCGCCATCTTGCGCTCCGAGGGGATCCGCTTCTGGCGCGGGTCGAACGCGTCCCGCAGGCCGTCGCCGATGAAGTTGACGGTCAGCGCGATGATCACGATGAACAGGCCCGGCCACCAGAACAGCCACGGGCGCGTGGAGAACGCCTGCTGGTACTCGTTGATGAGCTGCCCCAGCGAGATCTCGGGCGGGACGATGCCGAACCCGAGGTAGGACAGCGCCGTCTCGAGCAGGATCGCGGAGCTCATGAGCAGCGTGACGGCGACGATGAGCGTGCCGATCGCGTTCGGCAGGATGTGCTTGAAGATGATCCGCATGTTGCTGGCGCCGGCCACGCGGGCGGCGTCGACGAACTCGCGCTCGCGCAGCGACAGGAACTCGCCGCGGACGAGCCGCGCGAGCGTCGTCCAGAGGATCAGCCCGAGCGCGAGCGCGAACACGACGCCGGACACGGTGCCGGCCATCTTGCCGACGACCGCGCCGATGACGATCGTCGGGACCGTGATCACCAGGTCGGTGGCGCGCATGAGCAGCGTGTCGGTGCGGCCGCGGAAGAACCCGGCGGTCGCGCCGACCGCCACGCCGATGATCGCGGCGACGCCGCCGATGATGACCATGACCATGAGCGACGTCTGCACGCCCGCCATGACGCGCGCGAAGATGTCGCGGCCGATCTCGTCCTGGCCGAACGGGTGCTCGCCGATCGCGAAGCCGTCGCCGCCGAGCCACGTGGGCATCGACAGCGTGGGCGACCCACCGGGGTTGACGACGGCACCGGTCTGACCCGGCGTCCACTGCCACCACCCGGGGACCGGCCCGACGCCCACGGACGTGAGCGCGAGCAGGGCGGTGAGGGCGAGCACGGTCAGGCCGACCATCGCCCCCTTGTGGCGGAAGAACCGGCGACGCACGATCTGGCCCTGCGAGAGGCCGGCGACGTCCTGGAGCTCGATCGCGTTCTCGAGGCGCTCCTCGGGCTGGCCCGAGGGCTGCGGGGTCGTGGAGGTGCTCATGCGTCCAACCGGATCCGGGGGTCGATCGCCGCGTACACGAGGTCCGCGACGATGTTGGCGATGATGGCGAGGGCCGCGACGACGAGCAGGTACGCCATGACCGGCTCGATCTCCGCCTGCTCGAGCGAGCGGACGAAGAGCTGGCCCATGCCCGGGCGCCCGAAGACGTTCTCGGTGATGACGGCGCCGCCGATGAGGGTGATGACGTCGATCGGCACGATCGTCGCGAGCGGGATGAGCGCGTTGCGGAAGCCGTGCCGGACGATGACGAGCCGCTCGGGCAGGCCCTTGGCGCGCGCCGTGCGGACGTAGTCCTGGTTCATCACCTCGAGCATGCTCGAGCGGGCGTACCGCGTGTACGACGCGAACGCGATGAGCACGAGCGTCGCGGTCGGCAGGATCAGGTGGGTGAAGGAGTCGAGCACCTGCACCCAGTAGTTGCCGCCGAGGTTCGGGGTCCGGTCGCCGAAGGTCGGGATCGGCCGCCCGGCGAGCGCGTCGAAGTACGGGCCCCAGACCTGCATGACCTGGTCGACGAAGATCAGCGTGCCCATGACGAGGGCCACCGCGGCACCGGTGCGCGCCGACAGCCGCCAGTCGGGTCCGCCGAACAGGCGCCCGACGCCGTAGCCGACGGCGACGGTGACGAGCGCGAGGCCCGCCGTCAGCCAGTGCGACTCGGTGACCTGGTCGAACACGACCTGCATCGGGAAGTACGCGACGACGCCGATCGCCACGACCGTCAGGCCCGTGTACAGCGCGCGGCGGTTGTGCAGGCCCGCGAACACGCCGGCCACCGCGAACGCCGTGCCGGCGCCCAGCAGGACGAGCAGGACGGGGCCGATCTGCGGGCGGTCCCACCAGCCGGTGAGCTGCACGTAGGCGAGCAGCGCGAGGTTGGCGGCCGCCGCGATCGCGAACACCTGCAGCCGGCGCGTGGCCGTGCCGCCGATGGCCAGCGACCACAGCAGCCCGACGACCAGGGACAGCCCGATGATCACCGGCCAGCCGATCACGGGGTCGCGCAGGAAGTCGTTGAAGCCGATGGCGCCCCACTGCTTGAGCAGCACCGCGACCCAGAAGGACGGCAGCGAGTACAGCAGGAAGGAGAAGAAGATGATGACGTAGTCGAACGCGCTGTACTGGCGGAGCGCCGACACGATGCCGACGGCCACGCCGATGAGCAGCGACAGCACCGTCGCCGCGGACACGAGCTCGATGGTCGAGCCGATCGCGTTGGTCAGCTGGGCGCTCACCGCCTGGCCGGACTTCCAGGCGACGCCCAGGTCGCCCGTGGCGAGGGCGCCGAGCCACCAGAAGAACCGGATGACGGGGTTCACGTCGAGGTTCAGCTGCTCGGTCCGCTGCGCGATGAGCTCCGCCTTGTTGGGGGCGGTGCTCTCGATCAGGTCGGCCAGCGGGTCGATGGCCGCGTCGACGAGCAGGTACATGAGGAACAGCGCCACGAACAGCGTGACGAGTCCGGCCGCGAGGCGGCGCAGGAGGAAGTTGAGCACGGGGGGCTACCTCGCAGGGACGGGAAGCCGGACGTCGGGGATCGTAACCCGGCGGCTTCCGCTTGAGGTGGTCGTGGGTGTCACGGAGGGGCAGCGTACGCGCACGACGGAGGGCGCCGCGGTCGGAGCCTCGGCGCCCTCCGTCGTCGAGCACGGTCCGGGCTCCCGGCGCGGGGTCACCGCGCCGGGAGCCCGTGGGGTCACTCGGTCGCGCCCTCGGTGGCCGCGTCGCCCGCGGTCCACTCCCAGAAGCCGTAGAAGATGGTCGGCGCGATGCCCAGCTTCTGGACGTTGCCGATCTTCTCCGGGTTGTACGCGGTGATGCCCGGGTGCTGGTAGATGGTCACGCCGAAGGCGTCGTCCACCAGGTGCTTCTCGACCTCGCCCAGGATGCGCTCCTGCTCGGCCGCGTCGGTCTCGACCTGGAGCTCGTCGAACAGCGCGTCGACCTCCGGGTTCGAGTAGCCGTAGTAGTTGTTCGTCGCGCCGGTGCGGAAGTTCGCGTCCGGCTCGGTGACGGCGGTCGAGGTCGACTGCCAGCCGAACAGCGCCGCGTCGTAGAACGACGTCGCGTTCGACAGGTCCGTGCCCCAGTCGGTCTGCACGGTGTAGGCGACCACGTCGAAGCCGGCCTCGGCGGCCGACGTCCGCATGAGCTCGAACGTGTTCGAGCGACGCGTGTTGTTCGGGTCGAACAGCAGGCGGACCTGGACCGGCGTCGTGACGCCCGCCTCGGCGAGCAGCGCCTGCGCGCCGGCGATGTCGACGTCGGCGTACTCGGTGCCCTGGCCGCTGGCCTCGGCGACCGCGTCGTACATCGGCGAGCCGGGGACCTGCGTGAAGGAGTTGCGGACCTCGGCGTCGGGGTTCAGCGGCGTGATGAGGTTCTCGACGATCTGCTCGCGCGGGATCGTCTTGAGGAACGCCTGGCGGACCTTGCGGGCCTTCTCGGCGTCGCCGCCGTAGGTCGCGGGGTCGAACGGACCGCCGTTGCCCTGCTGCATGTCGACGTGCTCGTACGTGCCCTCGACGTTGGTCTCGACCTCGAGGCCGTCGATGGCCTCGAGCGCCGTCAGGACGTCGGCCGTCGACTGCGGGCTGATGAGGTCGACCTCACCGTTCTGCAGCGCCTGGACCTGGCCCATCGGGTCGCCGTTGTAGCGGACCGTGACCTGGTCGAAGACGGCGGGGCGGTCGCCCTCGTAGTTCTCGTTGGCCGAGAGCGTGAGGTACTGCTCCTCGACGAAGTCCGAGATGACGTACGGGCCGGACGTGACCAGCAGGTCCTCGTCCTCGGGCAGCGACGCGAAGTTCCAGTCCTCGCTCCAGACCTTGGCGATCTTGGAGAGCTCGGCGGGCTTGTTCTCGGTGATGGCCGAGACGAGGGCCTCGGTGGCCTCCGCCGGGTCCTCGATGCCGAGGGCGCGCTGCGCGACGATGTGCGCGGGGAGGTTGTTGTCGATCGACGTCTCCCAGTCCGCGAACGGCTTGGAGTACACCATCGTGATGGTGTCGCCCTCGATGGTCGGCGTCTCCTCGATGAGCGCGACCGACGGGCTCGCGGCGTCGAAGTACACGCCGGCGTCGACCGCCTCCTGGTTGGTGACGTTGCCCTCCTCGTCGAGCTCGGGCTCGACGTTGTTGAACTTGCCGCTCTGGGCAGCCCACTCGAGGAGGAGGTCGGCGGGCCCGGCGTCGACGCCGTCGGACCACTTCGCGGTGTCCGCGTACGTGTACTCGACGGTCAGCGGGTCGTCCGAGACCTTCTCCATCGTCCCGAAGGACTCGTCCTGGACGAGCTCGAGGTCGATGTCGTAGTCCACGAACCGCGAGTTGGCCATGTACGTGATGATGTTGTTGGCCGTCGCGTTGCCCGTGATGCTCTCGCCGTTGAAGGAGTAGAACGGCTGGTTCCAGGCGATGTTGACCGCGGTGCTGGAGTTGATCCCCGCGTTGTCGCCGTCGCCGCCCTCGCTACCGCCGTCCGAGCCGGAGCAGGCGGCGAGCGCGAGGACGCTGACCGACGCGACCGACGCGAGGACAGCCTTGCGTGTGATCCTCAATGTTCCTCCTGTGACGTGGAGGGCGCGGCCGCGGCGGCCCGCGCACGAGGCGCAGGGTGCCCGCGGAGCCATACTCGCCCGCCGGGAATTGCGCCAACGCTAGCCCCGGCCGAACGGACATATCGGGCACGGACGAGCGACCAGATCGATCGTTACCTGATTGATACTGGTGAGTACCGTCCAGCATACGAGACGCAGGCGGGGGAAACTCGCCGGAAACACGCGTGACACGCAGCACGTCCGGGTGAGTCGCCACGTTGGCGAACAGCCGCTGCGCGCGGCCCGTGCTGCGGCGGCGTAGGTCACAGCGCAACCGCCGCCGTCGCCCGTGACGTGCACGGCCCCGGCCGGCGTCTCACACGTCGGAGCCGCCCCCACGGCGTCTCCGTCCTACCACCGGGGCGGTCGAGCCAGCGACCCGAACCACGACTCCCACGCCGTGCGGGAGCCGTGCTCGGTCATGACGATGCAGACGTCGTCGTCGGTCGCCGTGTCCCACGACGCCGGATCGGCGAGCAGCGCTCTGGCCTCCGCGGGAGCCAGCACAGCTTCCTCCCACGTGGCGGTCGACCGACGGCGCAGGGCCAGCAGTCCCGCGTCCAGCCACTCGCGCAGCAACCCCACGCACTCGCCGACGAGCCACGGGCCGTGGACCACCCACCCGGAGTCGCCCCGGGCATCGAGCGATCCGCACGCCACGTCGGTGAGCCGCGCGCACTCGGCGGCCAGGACGTGCATCTGGCTCACGAGGTCCAGGTACTGCGCCTCCGACATCGCGGCGATCGGGGTCGGTGGGCCGGCAGAGATCTTCTCGCACCACGTCGAGAACGGCTCGCTCCGATCCCAGTGGACAACGCGCTGCTGGCCGTCGACAGCGTCGCCGTGCACCATCCCGGACCTCCAGCCGTCCAGACGCCCGGACGTTCAGACGTTGAAGCGGAACTCCACGACGTCGCCGTCCGCCATCACGTAGTCCTTGCCCTCGATGCGCGCCTTGCCGGCGGCACGGGCCGCGGCCACCGACCCCGTCTCGACGAGGTCGTCGAACGAGACGACCTCCGCCTTGATGAAGCCCTTCTGGAAGTCGGTGTGGATGACGCCCGCGGCCTGCGGCGCGGTCCAGCCGCGCCGGATGGTCCAGGCGCGCGACTCCTTGGGGCCGGCCGTGAGGTAGGTCTGCAGGCCGAGCGTGTGGAAGCCGACGCGCGCGAGCTGGTCGAGGCCCGCCTCCTCCTGCCCGTTGTCGGCGAGCATCTCGCGCGCCTCGTCGGGCTCGAGCTCGACGAGCTCCGACTCGAACTTCGCGTCGAGGAACACCGCGTCGGCGGGGGCGACGTGCGCGCGCAGGTCGTCCTGCATCGCCGTGTCGCCCAGTCCCTCGTCGTCCGTGTTGAAGACGTAGATGAACGGCTTCGTCGTCATGAGCTGGAACGCCGCGAGGTCGGCGACGTCCAGGCCCGCGGCCGCCGCCCCCTGGAAGAGGGTCGTGCCCTGCTCGAGGACGGCGAGCGCCTTCTGCGCCGCGGCGAGCTCGGCGGCGTCGGCCTTCTTCGCGCGCACCTCCTTCTCGAGGCGCGGCACGGCCTTCTCGAGCGTCTGCAGGTCTGCGAGCACGAGCTCGGTGTGGATCGTCTCGATGTCGTCCTCCGGCGAGACGCGGCCGTCGACGTGCACGACGTCGGGGTCGGCGAACGCGCGCGTGACGACGCAGATCGCGTCGGCCTCGCGGATGTTCGCGAGGAACTTGTTGCCGAGCCCCTCGCCCTCGCTCGCGCCGCGCACGATGCCGGCGATGTCGACGAACGACACCGTCGCCGGCAGGACCCGCTCGGAGCCGAAGATCTCGGCGAGGCGGTCCAGGCGCGGGTCCGGCAGCGGGACCACGCCGACGTTCGGCTCGATCGTCGCGAACGGGTAGTTCGCCGCGAGGACCTGCGCGCGCGTCAGCGCGTTGAAGAGGGTGGACTTGCCGACGTTGGGCAGGCCGACGATGCCGATGGTGAGCGCCACGTCGCCCGAGTCTACGGGCGCGCGGCGGCCCGCCCCGTCAGGGGAACGCGCGCATCCGCCCCAGCAGCTCGGGACCCGTGCGGTCGAGCACCCGCCCGCCCAGCACGACGCCCGCCACCAGCAGCGCCCCGCCGAGCAGCAGGCCGACCGCCAGCGCCGCCCAGCCGAGGACGGCCGAGTCCCGCACCACGGCGAGCACGCCCAGCACGATCGTCGGCGACGCGAGGAGCAGCACCGCGGTGCTGCCGACGACCTGCGACGTGAACGCCGCCGCGCCGACGCCCTGCTTGGTCGAGAACGGGTTGTCCCCCGGCTGCTGCACCGGGTACACGACCATCGCCGACACGACGGACGCGCCCCCGAGCGACGTGAGCAGCAGCCCGAGCCCCACGCCGAGCAGCGCAGGCAGGTGCTGCGTCGCGCCCGCGTAGGCCGCGGTGCCGACGCTGACGGCCACCGTCGCGACGGCGCCGAGCGTGCCGGCGACGACCACGCGGCCGCGGCGGTCGACGAGCCCGCGCACCGGGGCCGCGAGGTGCGTCCAGAACGCCGTGCCGTCGTACGCGACGTCGGCCGACACGCTCCACCCGACCAGCACGCCGGTGAGCGGGCCGCAGGCCAGCAGCAGGGCGTCGGCCCCCGAGAACGCCAGCACCAGCGGCAGGATCGGGACGATCGCGACCGCCATCGCGTACCGCGGGTCGCGCAGCCAGTACGTCGCCGCCCGCGCCGCGATGGCCCCCGACGGGGTCGCCGGGAACCGCCCGAACCAGCCGAGCCCGCGGGCCTTGACCTCGTGCGACGCCGCGACGGGCTGGACGAGGGTGCGGGTCAGCGCGCGGTCCCAGACGACGTACGCCAGGGCGACCGTCGCGGCCGCCACCACCAGGCGCAGCACCGCGGCGCCGGCGTCGCCCGCGGCCACGGCGGGGGCCACCGCCCACGCCGCGCCGAGCGGCGTCCACGCGAGCACGTCGACGACGCGCCGCAGCCCGCCCTCGCCGAGGGCCGCCACGCCGGACGTGAGCCCGCCGAGGATCGGCCCGGTCAGCGCGAGGAGCAGCACCGCGGCGACCGCGACGAGCTCGCGCACGCGCCGGCGCGCGATCACCGGGGCCAGCGCGGCGGTCGCGGCGCGCGCGCCGACCAGGCACGTGGCGAGGCCGAGGACCCCACCCACCACTCCGGCGACCGCGGCGAGGGGCTCGCGCACCCAGACCCCGGCCGTGCCGAGCGCGACGAGGGCCGTGACGACGCCCGGCACGCCCACGAGGCCGGCGAGCGTCAGGCCGACGAGCAGGTCGCGCCGCGGCACCGCGTAGGTGACGAACCGGCGGGGGTCGAGCGTCGCGTCGACACCGAAGGCGACGAGCGGGACGACCCACCAGCCGAGCACGAGCGCGGACCCGAGCAGCACGAGGACCGTCTCGCGCAGCGCGGCGTCCTGCACCGACAGCGCGACGAACCCCACGGCGGCGAGGCCGAGCAGCCCCAGCCCGTACAGGCCCGCGGCCACGAGGCCGAGCACCTGCCAGACGCTGCGCCGCAGGCCGTTGCGCAGCAGCGTGAGCTTCAGACGGACGAGGTGCCCAACCACTCCAGCCCCTCCCCCGTCACGCGGCCGCCGACGAGGTCGACGAACCGCTCCTCCAGCGAGCGGCCGGCGCGCACCTCGTCGACGGTGCCGGCGGCGAGCACGTGGCCGCCCGCGATCACCGCGACGTGGTCGCACATCCGCTGCACGAGGTCCATGACGTGCGACGACACGACGACCGTCCCGCCGCCCGCGACGTACCGCGCGAGGATCTCGCGGATGTTCGCGGCCGACACCGGGTCGACCGCCTCGAACGGCTCGTCCAGCACGAGCAGCCGCGGCGCGTGCACGAGGGCGCACGCGAGGGCGACCTTCTTCGTCATGCCCGCCGAGTAGTCGACGACGAGCGTGTTCGCGTCCGCGGCGAGGTCCATGGCCGCCAGCAGGTCGCGGGTGCGCGACTCCACCGTCGGCCGGTCGAGGCCCTGCAGCAGGCCCGCGTACGTGATGAGCTGCGCGCCCGTGAGCCGGTCGAACAGGCGCACGCCGTCGGGCAGCACGCCCAGCGAGCGCTTGACCTCCGTCGGGTGCGCCCACAGGTCCACGCCGTGCACGTGCACGGTCCCGTGGTCCGGCCGCAGCAGGCCCGTGGCCATCGACAGCGTCGTCGTCTTGCCGGCGCCGTTGGGCCCGACGAGGCCGTAGAACGAGCCCGCGGGGATGGTGAGGTCCACCCCGCCGACCGCGATCTTCTCGCCGAACCGCCGCCACAGGCCGCGCAGCTCGAGCGCGGGCGGCGCCCCCGGCGCGGCGGGCGGCACCGGGGCTGACTCGAATACCCAGCTGCCG
>NZ_JBFTEP010000104.1:0-13009 GCF_047229365.1 Cellulomonas pasadenensis
GAACGTCCACCGCGCGCCGAGCGTGCGCACCCACCGGATCTCCGTCTCGATCGACCCGACCGCCGCCGCGCGCCGCGCAGCACGTCCGCCGACGCCGGGGTGATCCGCAGCGTGCCGTACCCCTGCGTGTCGACCGCGAGCAGCTCCGCCGCCAGCAGCTGGCGCACCACACCGCGCCACTCGCCGTCGGACAGGTCCTGCCCGATCCCGAACGTCGACAGCTGCTCGTGCCCGAGCTGGCGCACGCGCGGCGTCTCCTTGCCGCGCAGGATGTCGACCACGTGCCCGACGCCGTACCGCTGCCCGCGCTGGTCGAGGCGCACCACCGTCGACAGCAGCTTCTGCGCGGGCACCGTCCCGTCCCACGACTCGGGCGGCTCGAGGCACGTGTCGCAGTTGCCGCACGGCCCGTCCGACGGCTGGCCGAAGTACGCGAGCAGCTGCACGCGGCGGCAGTCGACCGTCTCGCAGAGCGCGAGCATCGCGTCGAGGTGCTGCGTGAGGCGGCGGCGGTGCTCGGCGTCGCCCTCCGAGCCGTCGATCATCTTGCGCTGCTGCACGACGTCCGCGAGCCCGTACGCGAGCCAGGCCGTCGACGGCAGCCCGTCGCGACCCGCGCGGCCGGTCTCCTGGTAGTACCCCTCGACGGACTTCGGCAGGTCGAGGTGCGCGACGAACCGCACGTCCGGCTTGTCGATGCCCATGCCGAACGCGATGGTCGCGACCATCACGAGGCCGTCCTCGCGCAGGAAGCGCGACTGGTTCTGCGCGCGCACCCGGCGGTCGAGCCCCGCGTGGTAGGGCAGCGCCGCGACGCCGTTGCGGGCCAGCCACTCGGCGGTCTGCTCGACCGACGCCCGCGACAGGCAGTAGACGATGCCCGCGTCGCCGTCGTGCTCCGTGCGCAGCAGGTGCAGCAGCTGCCGGCGCGGGTCGTCCTTGCCGACGATGCGGTAGCGGATGTTCGGGCGGTCGAAGCTCGCGACGAACTGGCGTGCGTCCTCCAGCTGCAGGCGCTGGCAGATCTCGCGGTGCGTCGCCGGGGTCGCCGTCGCCGTCAGCGCGATGCGCGGCACGTCCGGCCAGCGCTCGTGCAGGACCGAGAGCTGCAGGTAGTCGGGGCGGAAGTCGTGTCCCCACTGGCTCACGCAGTGCGCCTCGTCGATCGCGAAGAGCGCGACGTGCCCGCGCTCGAGCAGCGCGAGGGTCTCCGGCACGCGCAGACGCTCCGGCGCGAGGTACAGCAGGTCGAGCTCGCCCGCGAGGAACGCGTCCTCGACGGCGCGCCGCTGCTCCCGCTCCTGCGTCGAGTTGAGGAACCCGGCCCGCACGCCCAGCGCCGACAGGGCGTCGACCTGGTCCTGCATGAGCGCGATCAGCGGGGACACCACGACGCCCGTGCCCTCGCGGACCAGCGCCGGCACCTGGTAGCACAGCGACTTCCCACCGCCGGTCGGCATGAGCACGACCGCGTCGCCACCGCCGACGACCGTGTCGACGACCGCCTCCTGGTCGCCGCGGAACGCGTCGTACCCCCACACGCGGTGCAGCACCGTGCGCGCGTCGCCGTGCGAGGGCGCCGGCCGACCGGGCTCCCGCGCTGCGGCGGGCTCGCGGGAGACGGGCGTCGCCGCACGTCGGGTGCGTGCGGCGGCCGCGTCGCCCGGTGCGCCCGGGACGTCCCACGGGTCGGCGGGCGGCTCCCACGCGTCGGCGGGCGGCTCGACGTCCCACCACGGCGGCTCGTCGCCACCGGCGAACGGGTCCGCCGGGACGTCCGGCGGCGCGTCGGGGGAGGTGGGGTCCGGCAGCACCCGACCACCCTACGAGCCCCGGCCCCGGCGCGGTGGCCGCCCGGCGGACCTGTGGACGCCGGCGACCCGGCCTGCCGTCACACGACCCGGCCTGCGCTCGCGCGACCCGCCCGCCGTCGCGCGAGCGCCCGACGCGCCGCGCGGGCCCCGGCAGGTTCCG
Source organism: Cellulomonas pasadenensis (assembly GCF_047229365.1). NCBI lineage: Bacteria > Bacillati > Actinomycetota > Actinomycetes > Micrococcales > Cellulomonadaceae > Cellulomonas > Cellulomonas pasadenensis. Next base: position 1,975 of record NZ_JBFTEP010000104.1, read on the forward strand.
TAGGGTGGCGCCCATGGGAACCGCACTGGTCACCGGGGCGAGCGCCGGCCTCGGCCTCGAGTTCGCCTGGCAGCTCGCGACGGCCCGGCACGACGTCGTGCTCGTCGCCCGCGACGAGCAGCGCCTCACGCGCCTCGCCCGCCAGCTCGAGGCGGCCGCCGGCGTGCACGCCGAGGTCCTCGTCGCCGACCTGACGGACCGCGCCGACGTCGAGCGCGTCGCCGACCGCCTGCGCGCCACCGAGCGCCCGGTCGGCCTGCTGGTCAACAACGCCGGCTTCGGCATCCACCAGCGCTTCGTCGGCGGCGACGTGCGGCGCGAGGAGGAGGGCCTGGACGTCATGGTCCGGTCCGTCATGGTGCTGTCGCACGCGGCGGCCGGTGCCATGGTCGAGCGGGGCCGCGGCGCCGTCCTCAACGTCGCGTCCGTCGCCGCGCTCCTCGCCTCCGGCACGTACTCCGCCCACAAGGCGTGGGTGCGCTCGTTCACCGAGGGGCTCGCGGTCGAGCTGGAGGGGACCGGCGTCACCGCCACCGTGGTCTGCCCGGGCTTCACGCACACCGAGTTCCACGCGCGCGGGGACATCGACACGAGCGCGTACCCCGAGGTGGCCTGGCTGGACCCCGAGGACGTGGTGGCGACCGCGCTCGCCGACGTGCGCCGCGGCGTCGTCATCTCGACCCCGAGCCTGCGGTACAAGGCGACCTCGGCGCTCGTCCGGGTGCTGCCGCGGTCCGCGGTCCGGGCGATCGGGCGCTACCGGAAGGGCGTCGAGCTGCCCGACGAGCCGACGGCGGCGGAGGCCGCGGACACGGACCGGGCGCGCACGGACTGAGCGGGCACGCGCCGGCCAGGCGGCCGCGCGTCGCTACTCTGTCCGCCGTGACCTCCGACCTGTCGCCCACCCCGCGCGAGCAGCTGCGGGACCTGATCGTCGAGCTCGCCGTCGTGCGCGGGCGCGTGACGCTGTCGTCGGGCCGCGAGGCCGACTACTACGTCGACCTGCGCCGCGCGACGCTGCATCACCGCGCGGCCCCGCTCATCGGGCACCTCATGCTCGACATGCTCGAGGAGGCCGGGCTCGGCACGGCGGAGGTCGACGCGGTCGGCGGGCTCACGCTCGGCGCGGACCCCGTGGCCACCGCCCTGCTGCACGCGGCCGCGTCGCGCGGTCAGGACCTCGACGCGTTCGTCGTCCGCAAGGAGGCGAAGGCGCACGGCATGCAGCGGCGCATCGAGGGCCCGGACGTCGCCGGGCGCCGCGTCGTCGTCGTCGAGGACACGTCGACGACCGGCGGCTCCCCGATCGCCGCGGTCGAGGCCGTGCGCGAGGCCGGCGGCGAGGTGCTGGGCGTCGCGACGATCGTCGACCGGGCCACGGGCGCGCGGGAGAAGATCGAGGCGCTGGGTGTGCCGTACCACCCCCTGCTCGGCCTGACGGACCTCGGCCTGGCCTGAGCGCAGCCCTGCGATGGACTCCGCGCTCGTCGTCCTGCTGCTCGCCGTCGGTCTGCCGACGTTCGTCGCGCTCGCGTGGTGGCTGCAGAAGAAGCGCCACGAGCAGCTCGCCGCGTGGGCGGCCGCCACGGGGTGGGAGTACGTGCGCAGCGACCCCGGCCTGGGCCTCGTGCGGCTGCACCGCAACCAGCCGTTCGAGCAGGGGCACAGCCGGCGCGTGTCCGAGGTGCTGACGGGCCGCTGGCAGGGCGTCCCCGCCGTGTCGTACACGTACGAGTGGTCGACGGGCAGCGGCAAGGAGAAGAAGACGTACCACGCGCACGTCGTCGCCCTCGCGCTGCCGGCGTACCTGCCGGTGCTCGAGCTGACCGCCGAGGGCGTGGGCGCGCGGATCGCGAAGGCGCTCGGCGCACGCGACATGCAGACCGAGTCGGTGGCCTTCAACGACGCGTACCGGGTCGTCGCCGGCGACCAGCGCGTGGGGCACGCGATCCTGCACCCGCGCCTCATGGAGCGCCTGCTGCAGGACGACGCGCTCGGCACCGACTGGCGCATCGAGGGCACGTGGATCGCGTCGTGGCGCACGGGCCGCACCGACACCGCACGCATCGCACCGCGCCTCGGCGTGATGCACGCGGTGGTGCGCGGCGTGCCGCGGCACGTCTGGCAGGACCACGGGTACGACCCGCTGACGCACGGCGCTGCGCCGAACGGCTGAGCCACCAGCTGCCGTGCCCCGCGCGGCGGCGCCGCGTCCGCGTGCGCGGTGCCGGCGGCGGCCCGGCGGTCGGTACGATCCGGTGACCGTCCCGACCCCTGCGGAGGCATTCCCGTGACCGGTGGCACCATCGCCCTGCTCGTCGTCGTCGCGATCGTCGTGATCGTGCTGCTGTGGGCGGTGGCGCAGTACAACGGCTTCGTCCGGCTGCGGAACCTCGTGCAGGAGGCGTGGCGGCAGATCGACGTCGAGCTGCACCGCCGGCACGACCTCATCCCGAACCTCGTGGAGTCGGTCAAGGGGTACGCCGCGCACGAGCGCGCCGTGTTCGACGAGGTCACGCGGGCGCGTGCCGCCGCTGCCGGGCCCGCCGCGGGTCCCGCGCAGCAGGCCGCGCAGGAGAACCAGCTGACGGCCGCGCTCGGCCGCCTGTTCGCCGTCGCCGAGGCGTACCCGGCGCTGCGCGCCAGCGAGAACTTCCAGCAGCTCCAGGCCGAGCTGACGAACACCGAGGACCGCATCGCCGCCGGCCGCCGGTTCTACAACGCGAACGTCCGGGCGATGAACACGAAGGTCGAGACCTTCCCGCCGAACATCATCGCGAACATGTTCGGCTTCACCCGCGCCGAGTACTTCGAGGCCGAGGACCCGCAGCTGCGCCAGGCGCCGACCGTCAGCTTCTGACGCCCGTCCCGGCGTCGGCCCCCGACGCGCTCGGACGAGCCCGACCGCTCAGACCAGCTCGACGAGGTCCGCGACCGAGTCGAGCACGGCGGTGGGCCGGAACGGGAAGCGCTCGACGTCGCTCGCGCGCGTCGACCCCGTGAGCACGAGGTACGTCCGCAGGCCGGCCTCGATGCCGGCGACGACGTCGGTGTCCATGCGGTCGCCGACCATGACCGTCGTCTCGGAGTGCGCGTCGATGCGGTTGAGCGCCGACCGGATCATCATCGGGTTGGGCTTGCCGACGAAGTAGGGCTTGCGCCCGGTCGCGGCACTGATCATGGCGGCCACGGCGCCCGTCGCGGGCAGGTCGCCCTCGGCGCTCGGGCCGGTGACGTCGGGGTTCGTCGCGATGAACCGCGCGCCGCCCTGGATCAGGCGGATGGCCTGCGTGATCGCCTCGAACGAGTACGTGCGGGTCTCGCCGAGCACGACGAAGTCCGGCTGCGCCGCCGTGAGCGTGTACCCGGCCTCGTACAGCGCCGTGGTCAGGCCTGCCTCGCCGATGACGTGCGCGGACCCGCCCGGCATCTGGTCGGTGAGGAACTGCGCGGTGGCGAGGGCCGACGTCCAGATCGCCTCCTCCGGCACGTCGATACCGGTGGCGGCGAGCCGCGCACGCAGGTCGCGCGGCGTGAAGATCGAGTTGTTCGTGAGGATGAGGAACGGCCGCCCCGCGGCCTGCAGCGCACCGACGAACTCGGCGGCGCCCGGCAGCGCCGTGCCCTCGTGCACGAGGACGCCGTCCATGTCGGACAGCCAGGAGCGGATCTCACGGGTCATGCGGCTACGCCTCCTCGGCGGTGCGGCGGGCGAGGCGCTCGTCCTCGGGGGCGTCGCCGACGGTGCCGGGCACGGCGGGCGTCGTCGCCCGGCCGAAGGCCTCGCGCTCCACGGCGGCGCGCTCGGCGGCCTCGTCGAAGCCGGGGTCGCGGCCCTCGACCGTCCGCCCGGCACGCTCGGCGCGGCGTGCGCGCCAGACCTCGACCACGACAGGCAGCACGGAGACGCCCACGATCAGGATCAGCAGCGCCTCGATGTTCTCCTTGATGAAGGAGAAGTTGCCCAGCCAGTAGCCGAGCAGCGTCACGCCGACGCCCCAGAGGAGCGCCCCGACGACGTTGTACGACACGAAGTGCCGGTAGCTCATCCGGCCGACGCCCGCCGCGACGGGGGCGTACGTGCGCACGAACGGCACGAACCGCGCGACGATGATGGTGCGGCCGCCGTACCTGTCGAAGTACGCGTACGTCTGGTCGATGTACTTCTGCTTGAAGAACCGCGAGTCGGGCCGCGAGAACACCTTCGGCCCGAGGCGTCGGCCGATCGCGTAGGCGACCTGGTCACCGAGGAACGCCGCGAGGAACAGCAGCAGGCACAGCACCCAGATGTTCAGCTGCAGCGAGTCCTGCGCGACGAGCGCCCCGGCGGTGAACAGCAGGGAGTCGCCCGGCAGGAACGGGAACAGCAGACCCGTCTCGACGAACACGACGGCGACGATGCCGATGAGGGCCGCCGTGCCGAACGACGCGATGAGGTTCTCCGGCTGGAGGAACTCGGGCCCCAGCGCGGGCACGGGCCCGCCGGCGAGGAGGGCGGCGTCGGGGGACAGGGCGGCGGCGAGGACCGTCGTCGTCAGCATGCCCCCAGGGTACGGGGCGCCGCGGGAGCGTCGGGCCCGGTTCGTCCCGGTGCGGCGGCGATGGGCGGGTGGCGACGGCCCGATCTGCGGCGCGCCCGCCCCGTGCGGTTCCATAGGGGTGCCCGTGACCGTGGACGAGGAGGCGGCGGATGCGCCCGACCGTGAAGGACGTCGCCACGCGGGCGGGCGTCTCCCCGAAGACGGTCTCGAACGTCATCCACGGCCGCGTCTTCGTGCGTCCCGAGACGCGCGAGCGCGTCGAGCGGGCGCTCGCCGAGCTCGACTACGTGCCCAACCTCGTGGCGCGCGGCCTGCGCAGCGGCCGGTACGGGCTCATCGCGCTCGCGCTGCCCGACCTGTCGACGGCGTACTCCGCCGAGCTCGCCCACCACTTCGTCGAGGAGGGGCACGCGCGGGGGTGGGGCGTGCAGGTGGAGGAGACCGCGGCCGAGCCGCGGCGGGAGCGCGAGCTGCTGTCCCGCGCCCGCTCGCAGCTCGTCGACGGGCTCGTGCTCAACCCCGTCTCGATCGAGGACTCCGTGCTGGCGGACCACGTGGGGCTGGGCCGCGCGCCGCTGCCGCCGACCGTGCTGATCGGCGAGGTGGAGCAGGACCGCACGGACCAGGTGGGCGTCGACAGCGTCGCGGCGGCGCGTGCCATGACGGCGCACCTGCTCGCGACGGGCCGGCGGCGGGTCGCCGTGGTGGGTGCGCCCGCGCCCGACGAGACGGCGGCCGCGCGGCAGCGGACCGAGGGGTACCGGCAGGCGCTGGCGGCGGCCGGCGTGCCGCACGACCCGGCGCTCGAGGTGCCCGTGCCGGCGTGGACCACCGAGGCGGCCGTCGCCGCGGTCGCCGCGTTCCTGGACCGTGCGCCGCTGCCCGACGCGTTCTTCTGCTTCACCGACTCGATGGCGCTCGGGGTGCTCGGGCTGCTGTGGCAGCGGGGCGTCCGCGTCCCCGAGGACGTCGCGGTGGCGGGCTTCGACGACGTCGCCCCCGGGCGGTACGCGGTGCCGCCGCTCACGACGGTGTCGTTCGACCTGCGCGGGTTCGTCGCGACGACGCTGGACCTGCTGGGCGAGCGCATCGAGGACCGCGACCGCGCCCCGCGCCGGGTGCTGGTGCCGCACCACGTGGTCGTGCGCGCCAGCACGGGCGGGCGTGCGGCGGTCGCGCACGTCGACGGCCGGCACGCGGGCGTCTGAGCGCGTCACCCGTCCGGCGTGTCCGGTCCCTCCTACTTGTCCGAGCGTTCTAACGATGTAACGATCGGGTGGTCGGCGACGGAGCCGCAGGTCGGGGAGGACCGTGCGGCGCCGTCGCCGGCGACGACGGACCGTGATGTCTCACGAAGGAGTGAGGACATGAGCCTGCGACGACCCCTGCGCCCAGCCGCCCCGCCGCCCCCCGTGGCGGGTCGCCCGCCGGACCCCGGCGGCCTCACGCGCCGTCAGGTGCTGCTCGGCTCGCTCGCCGCGGCCGGCGGCGTCGCCACGATCGGCGTCCTCGGTGGGTGCAGCCCCGCGGCGGTGGCCGCAGGGGGTGCCCGGCCGCTGTCGTACTGGCACCTGCTCAGCGGCGGCGACGGGGTCGTCATGGCCGGGCTCGTCGAGGAGGCCAACACGCTCGGCCACGGCTACGAGGCCACCCAGACGGTGCTCGCGTGGGGCGCGCCGTACTACACGAAGCTGGCCATGGCGAGCGTCGGCGGGCGCGCCCCCGACGTCGCCGTCATGCACGCGTCCCGCGTCGCCGGGTACGCACCGGGCGGCCTGCTCGACCCGTGGGACCTCGACATGCTCGCCGACGTGGGCGTGCAGGAGGGGGACTTCCTCGAGCGCGTCTGGCAGAAGGGCACGCTCGACGGCGACGTGTACTCGATCGCGCTGGACTCGCACCCGTTCGTGCTCATGTACAACACGGACGTCGCCGCGCAGGCCGGTGCCCTCGGCCCCGACGGGAAGCTCGTGCCGATCGAGGACCCCGAGACGTTCCTCGAGGTGGCGCGCGCGATGCAGGGCGTCACGGGCGGCCACGGCGTCGCGTACGGGTACCTCGGCGACGGCGCCCAGATGTGGCGGCTCTTCTACACGTTCTACAAGCAGCACGGCGCGGAGTTCGACCTCTCGGGCGACCGGGCGAAGGTCGACGTGGACGCGGCCGTGTCGTCGCTCGAGTACATCCAGCGGATGCTCGACGGCACCGTGGCCACGCCGAACGGCGACTACGGGACGGCGGTCTCGGAGTTCGCGTCGGCCGAGGCCGGCATGTTCCTCACCGGCGTGTGGGAGCTGCCGACCATGAAGGCCGCCGGGTTCGGCCTCGACGCGCAGCCGATCCCGACGCTGTTCGGCACGCCCGCGGCGTACGCCGACTCGCACGCGTTCACGCTGCCGCACCAGAGCAACCCGGACCCGGAGCAGCGGCGGGCGGCGTACGAGTTCGTCGCGGACCTGCTGAAGAACTCGCTGCCGTGGGCGGAGGCCGGGCACATCCCGGCGTTCCAGCCGGTGGTCGAGAGCGACGACTACGCGCAGCTGACGCCGCAGGCGAGCTACGCGCCGGCGGCCGAGATCCTCAACTACGACCCGGAGGCCTGGTTCACCGGGTCGGGGTCGGACTTCCAGAACTACTTCCTCGAGACCGTGCAGAACGTCTTCCTGCAGGGCGCCGACCCGCGGGCCGGCTTCGAGGCGTTCGTCCGACGCATCGACGTCCAGCTCGCCAAGCCGAACCCGGTCTGACCCGGTCCGGAGCTCCGTCCCCGATCCGACGAAGGAGTCCGATCGTGTCCTCAGCAACACTCGGTGCCCGGACCGGCGACGCCCGCACGGGCACCGCCGCGCCGGCGCGCACCGTCAGCAGCCACCAGCGCAAGCGCGACACCCGCATCGGGTGGGCGTTCGTCGCGCCGTTCGTGGTCGTGTTCGCGATGTTCCTGCTCTGGCCCCTGCTGCACGGCCTCTGGCTGAGCTTCACGGGCGAGAGCATCACCGGCGCCGGGGGCGACTTCCTCGGGTTCGCCAACTACGCCGAGGCCCTGTCCGACCCGATCATGTGGCGCTCGATGCTCAACACCGTGTGGTTCACGGTGCTGTCCACCGTGCCGCTCGTGCTCGTCGGGCTCGTCATGGCGCTGCTCGTGTTCCAGGGCCTGCCGGGGCAGTGGCTGTGGCGGCTGTCGTTCTTCATGCCGTTCCTGCTCGCGTCCACGGTGGCCGCGCAGTTCTGGATCTGGATGTACAACCCGCAGCTCGGGCTGGTGAACGCCCTGCTCGGCGTCGTCGGCATCGAGGGCCAGGCGTGGCTGCAGGACACGCGGTGGGCGATGCTCGCCGTCGTCGTCGAGACGCTGTGGTGGACCGTCGGGTTCAACTTCCTGCTCTACCTGACGGCGCTGCAGAACATCCCCGAGCAGCAGTACGAGGCGTCCGCGCTCGACGGCGCCGGGCGGTGGCGGCAGCTGTGGGCCATCACGCTCCCGCAGCTCGGCCCGACCACCGTGCTCATCGTGATGCTGCAGGTCCTGGCCTCGCTCAAGGTGTTCGACCAGATCTACATCATGACGCAGGGCGGTCCGGGCGGCGTCACGCGGCCGGTCGTCCAGTACATCTTCGAGTCCGGCTTCACCGGCTACCGGTTCGGCTACGCGTCGGCGATCGCGTACGTGTTCTTCGCGGTCATCATCATCATCTCGGTCGCGCAGCTGCGGTTCACGTCGCGGAGGGACCACGCATGACCACCACCGTCGCACCCCAGCCGAACGCCGCCTACCGGCCCGGCCCGCGGCGCACCGGGCGCCTCACCGCCGCGGCGAACCTGCGCGTCGGCGAACGCTTCGCCAGCCCCGGCCGCATCGTCGCGATCCTCGCGCTCGTCGTCATGGCCGTCACGTGGCTCCTGCCGTTCGTGTGGGCCGTGATCACGTCGTTCAAGTCCGAGGCCACGGCCGCGGCGACGCCTGTGACGCTGCTGCCGCCCGACGGCTTCACCACCGACGCGTACGCCAACGTGCTGCGCGAGGGGAACGTCCCGCTGTGGACGTGGAACAGCCTGCTCACCGCGACGGCCATCACGATCGCCACGCTGGCCGTGTCGGCGCTCGCCGCGTACGCGCTGGCGCGCATCGACTTCACCGGCCGGAAGTGGCTCTTCTACCTGATCATCGCGTCGATCATCGTGCCGCCGCCGGTGCTGATCGTCCCGCTGTTCTACGAGATGCTCGCGCTGAACCTCGTCGACACGTACTGGGCGATCATCCTGCCGCAGCTCGTGCACCCGGCCATGGTGTTCATCCTCAAGAAGTTCTTCGAGCAGGTGCCCGTCGAGCTCGAGGACGCCGCGCGCATCGACGGCGCCGGCCGGCCGCGCGTGTTCTGGTCGATCGTGCTGCCGCTCTCGCGCCCGATCCTCGCGGCCGTCGCGATCTTCGTGTTCATCGGCGCGTGGAACAACTTCCTGTGGCCGTTCATCATCATCTCGGACGCGTCCCTGATGACCCTGCCCGTCGGCCTGCAGACCGTGAAGAGCGCGTACGGGCTGCAGTACGCGCAGACCATGGCGTCGGCCGTGCTCGCGGCGCTCCCGCTGGTCATCGTCTTCCTCTTCTTCCAGCGGCAGATCATCCGCGGGTTCTCCACGACCGGCTTCGGCGGCCAGTGAGCGCACCCACCTGCACCACCGCACCGAACCGCACCACCCGAGGAGTCCCATGACCCGCGCACGCATCACGCTCGACCGCGACTTCACCGCCGGGCCCGTGCCCCGCCGCCTCTTCGGCTCGTTCGTCGAGCACATGGGCCGCTGCGTCTACACCGGCATCTACGAGCCCGGGCACCCGGCCGCCGACGAGAACGGCTTCCGCACCGACGTGCTCGACCTCGTGCGGGAGATGGGACCGACGGTCGTCCGGTACCCCGGCGGCAACTTCGTCTCCGGGTACGCCTGGGAGGACGGCGTCGGGCCGCGCGAGGAGCGGCCCGTGCGGCTCGACGGCGCGTGGCACACCGTGGAGACGAACGCGTTCGGGCTGCACGAGTTCGTCGACTGGGCGCGCGTCGCCGACGTCGAGGTCATGGAGGCCGTCAACCTCGGCACGCGCGGCGTCGAGGCGGCACGTGCGCTCGTCGAGTACGCCAACCACCCCGGCGGCACGGCGTGGTCGGACCTGCGCCGCAGGAACGGGCACGAGGAGCCGTTCGACATCCGCCTGTGGTGCCTCGGCAACGAGATGGACGGCCCGTGGCAGATGGGCCAGAAGACCGCGGAGGAGTACGGGCGCATCGCGACCGAGGCGGCGAAGGCCATGCGGCTCGTCGACCCGACGGTCGAGCTCGTCGCGTGCGGGTCGTCGAACTCCGGCATGCCGACGTTCGGGTCGTGGGAGCAGACCGTCCTGCGGCACGCGTACGCGTACGTCGACTACGTCTCGGCGCACGCCTACTACCAGGAGACCGACGGCGACCACGGCTCGTTCCTCGCGTCCGCCGTCGACATGGACTACTTCATCGAGTCCGTCGTCGCGACCGCCGACGCCGTGCGCGCGGCCGGCAAGCACCGCAAGCACGTCCACCTCTCGTTCGACGAGTGGAACGTCTGGTACCAGACCGGCAAGGAGACGCCCGACCAGCCGCACGTCATCGAGCGCGAGGCCGTGTGGCGCGAGCACCCGCGAATCATCGAGGACGAGTACGGGGTCACCGACGCGGTCGTCGTCGGGACGCTGCTCAACTCGCTGCTGCGGCACGGCGACCGCGTCAAGATCGCCAACCAGGCCCAGCTGGTCAACGTCATCGCGCCCATCCGCTCGGAGGAGGGCGGGCCGGCGTGGCGGCAGAGCATCTTCTGGCCGTTCGCACGCACCGCCGCGCTCGCCCGCGGCGAGATCCTGCGGCCCGTCGTGCGGTCCGACCGGTACGAGGCCGAGAAGTTCGGCGACGTCGACCTCGTCGACGTCTCGGCGACGTGGGACGAGGAGGAGGGCCGGGTGGCGCTGTTCCTCGCGCACCGCGGGCTCGACGACACGGCGGAGGTCTCCCTGACCCTGCGCGGCTGGTCGCTGGGGCGGGTCGTGCGGTCCGAGGTGCTCGACGTGCCCGAGGGTGGGGACCGGTGGACGGCGAACACGCAGGAGCGTCCCGACGCCGTCGGCCTGCGCGAGCTCGACGGCGTGCAGGTGGACGGCGACGGCGTGGCGCTGCGCCTGCCGCCGCTGTCGTGGGCGGTCGTGCAGGTGGAGGCGACGCCGGCCTGAGGCGGTGGACGGGGCGCTCCGCCCGGGCTGACCGGGCTGCGGGCGGGGGGCGACCGGGTCCCGGGCGGAGGGGCGGACCGCGTCTGCCGCCCGTCGGCCGGCCGGGATGATGGCGGCATGAGCACGGAGGGGACCGACGGAGCGAGGCCGGGCGGGGCGGCGCCGGGCGGGGCGGCGCCGGGCGGGACGCTGCCCGCTCTCTCTAATACACAACAGACACTCCCGACGATACAAAGAA
>NZ_JBFTEP010000105.1:0-12888 GCF_047229365.1 Cellulomonas pasadenensis
GCGCGGTGACCGCCGGGACGACCCGCCGACGGCGGCGACCACCGGCCCGGACGCGCCGTGATCGGCGCACCCGACGTCCGCGCGGCGGCGGCGCTGCTCGCGGGCGTCGCCGAGCGCACCCCGGTGCAGCGCAGCCGCGCGCTGTCCGAGCTGGTCGGCACGGACGTGTGGCTCAAGTGCGAGAACCTGCAGCGCGCCGGCTCGTTCAAGATCCGCGGCGCGTACGTGCGGATGTCCCGGCTGTCACCCGCCGAGAAGGCGCGCGGCGTCGTCGCCGCCAGCGCGGGCAACCACGCGCAGGGCGTCGCGCTCGCGGCGCGCCTGCTCGGGCTGACGTCGGTCGTCTTCATGCCCGTCGACGCCGCGCTGCCGAAGATCGCCGCGACCCGCGGGTACGGCGCGCACGTCGAGCTCGTCGGCACGTCCGTGGACGAGGCGCTCGTGCACGCGCGCGAGCACGCCGAGCGCACGGGCGCCGTCCTCATCCACCCGTTCGACCACGACGACGTCGACGCGGGGCAGGGCACGGTCGCGCTCGAGGTGCTCGAGCAGGTGCCCGACGTGGGCACGCTCGTGGTCCCCGTCGGCGGCGGCGGCCTCGCGGCCGGCATGGCGGCGGCCCTCGACGACCGGTCCGACGTGCGTGTCGTCGGCGTGCAGGCCGCGGGCGCCGCCTCCTACCCCGCGTCCCTCGCCGCGGGGCACCCGGTGCGGGCACCCGAGCTGCGGACGATGGCCGACGGGATCGCGGTCGGCACGCCGGGCGCGGTGCCGTTCGAGCTCCTCGCGCACCACGACGTCCCGGTGCGGACGGTGTCGGAGGAGGACCTCTCGCGGGCGCTGCTGCTCGTCGCGGAGCGGGCCAAGCTCGTCGTCGAGCCGTCCGGCGCGGCGGCCGTCGCGGCGCTCATGGCCGACCCCACGGGCCTCGTCCGGGACGGGCGGCCCGTCGTGTGCGTGCTGTCCGGCGGCAACATCGACCCGCTCGTGCTGCTGCGCGTCGTCCGGCACGGGCTCGCGTCGGCGGGCCGCTACCTGCACGTGCACGTCCGCGTCGAGGACGCCCCCGGCGCGCTCGCCGGCCTGCTGCGCGACGTCGCGACCATGGGCGGCAACGTCATGCACGTCGCGCACACGCGCACGGGCGGCGACCTCGCGTTCAGCGAGGTCGCGGTCGACCTGCAGATCGAGACCAAGGGCCCCGAGCACTGCGGCGACCTGCTCGCCGGGCTGCGCACCGCCGGCTACCGCGTCGGCGACGCCTGACCGGGACCGCCCGCACCACCCCGGGCACGCCGACGGCGCCGCACCCCGCAGGGTGGCGGCGCCGTCGCGCGTGGGGGACCGGCGTACGCCGGTGCGACCGGCGTCAGCCCGTGAACGGACGCGCGGCCGTGATCTCCACCGGGATCTCGCGCCCGTTCGGCGCCTCGTAGGACGTCGCGTCGCCGACCTTGCGGCCGTAGATCGCGGCACCGAGGGGCGACGTGGGCGAGAAGACGTCGATGTCCGCCGTGCCGGCGATCTCGCGCGAGCCGAGCAGGAACGTCATCTCGTCCCCGGCCACGACGGCCGTGACGACCATGCCGGCCTCGACGACGCCGTCGTCCGGCGGCGTGCCGATCTGCACGTTGCGGAGCTTGGCCTGCAGCTCGCGGATGCGCGCCTCCTGCTTGGCCTGCTCCTCGCGCGCGGCGTGGTAGCCGCCGTTCTCCTTGAGGTCGCCCTCGTCACGGGCCGCGGCGATGCGGTCCGCGATCTCCTTGCGGCCCACCGTCTCGAGGTGCGTGAGCTCCTCCTTGAGGCGGTCGTAGGCCTCCTGCGTCAGCCACGTGGCCGCAGTCGTGTCGGTCACGATCGCTCCTTTCCTGCCTCGGGGACCACCGCCCTCGGCGGTGGTGCTGCCCCGTCGACGCGCACCGGTGCGGCGCGGCGGTGCGGGACGGGTGTCGCCGTCTGTCCGCGGTCGCGTCGACCTGCTCGTACGACGCCGGACCGGGGCGGCGTAAACGTCCATGGTAGCCGGGACGCCCGCCGGCGTGCGGACGGGCGTCCGGGTCCGCCCTCCCGGCCGGCACGACGCAGGGCCGTCAGGGCAGCGGCGTGCACGCGTCCACGGTCGCGGACACCGCCTTCTGCACGGTCGAGACGGTCACGGTGACCCGCCGGGTGCGCTCCTCGGCGGGCGGCACCTCGACGTCGCGGACGCCGACCTGCGCGTACGACTCCGACAGCGCCTGCACCCGGCACGTCGCGCCCACGCCCGGGTCGGTCGTGACGTCGAACGTCACCTGCGTCGCCCCCGCGCCGTCGACGCGGAACCCGATCGTCTTCCACTGCACGGGGTCGCGCAGCACGCCGGTCCCGATCCAGCCGAGCACCAGCATCGTGACGACGACCGCCGCGGCCAGGCCCCACCGTCGGAGCCGGCGCGTGGCAGCGGTCGGCTCCGGCCCGTAGCGCCCGACGGGCGTGCGGGGTGCCGGTGCGACCACGGGTCCTCCTGGGTCGGGACGAGGGGCTCGTCGTGCGGGTGGTGCGCGTGCGTGGGGGATCATTGTCTCTCGTCCGACGACCTGTGACGGGAGGCCCCTGGGTGAGCACGGAGCGGCTACGGCTCATGGCGGTGCACGCGCACCCCGACGACGAGTCCAGCAAGGGTGCCGCGACGACGGCGCGGTACGCCGCCGAGGGCGTCGACGTCCTCGTCGTGACCTGCACGGGCGGTGAGCGCGGCGACGTGCTGAACCCGCACTACGGGCCGGCGCCCGAGGGGCTCGAGGCGATGCGCGCGGTCCGCCGCGAGGAGATGGCCACGGCCGCCGCGGCGCTCGGCGTGCGCCAGCACTGGCTCGGCTTCGTCGACTCGGGCCTGCCGGAGGGCGACCCGCTGCCGCCCCTGCCCGACGGGTGCTTCGCGCTGACCCCGCTCGAGGAGGCGTCCGCGCCGCTCGTCGAGCTGGTCCGCGAGTTCCGACCGCACGTCGTCACGACGTACGACCCCACGGGCGGCTACCCCCACCCGGACCACATCATGTGCCACCGCGTCGCGGCCGAGGCGTTCGCCGCCGCGGGCGACCCGGAGCGGTACCGCGGCCACGGCGAGCCGTGGACGCCGCTGAAGCTGTACTACAACCACGGCTTCTCGCTCGCCCGCATGCGGACCGTCCACGACGCGATCGTCGCGGCCGGCGGCGAGTCGCCGTTCAGCGACTGGATCGACTCCCGGCAGGCCCGCGAGGTGCCCGAGCGCCCCGTGACGACGCGCGTCGAGTGCGCCGACTTCTTCCCGCAGCGCGACGCGGCGCTGCGCGCGCACGCGACGCAGATCGACCCCGAGGGCTGGTTCTTCGCCGTCCCGCGGGAGGTCGAGCTCGCGCAGTGGCGCACCGAGGAGTTCGAGCTCGCGGAGTCGCGCGTGCCGACGACGACGCCCGAGGACGACCTGTTCGCGGGGATCCGCGGGACGGAGGCGGCACGGTGACCGGGCTGCTGGGCGGGGCCGTCGGGGGCGCGGTGCTGGCCGCGGTCGTGCACGCCGAGCGGCTGCCCGGCCCGACCATCGAGAGCCCCGAGGAGGGCTCGCCCGGCTTCTACGGGTTCCTCGCGACGTTCCTGCTCGCGGCGGCCGTGATCGCGCTCGCGGTGTCGTTCAGCCGGCGGATGCGGCGCGCCGACCACCGGGCGCGCCTGCGCGCGCAGGAGGAGGCGGCGCGCGGCGACGGGCCGGCGCCCGTGACGGCCGAGGAGGGCGTCGCCCAGGCCGAGCTCGACGCGCGCGCCGAGGGCGGACGCCCGTCCGCGCCGCCGGTCGACGGCCCCGGGGACGCGCCCGGCGGCGACGCCGGCACGGGCGACGACGACCCCGACGGCGCGGGCATCGGCCGCACACCGTGAGCCGCCGCCCCGAGCCGCCGGTGCGCCCGGCGGTCCGCGTGACGGTCGCCCAGCTGCAGGTCGGCACCGACCGCGGCGCGAACCTCGAGGTCGCGCGGGACGCCGTCCGCGAGGCCGCGCGGGTCCGCGCCGACGTCGTGGTGCTGCCGGAGTACGCGTCCGCGTTCGACCCGCGCGGGGTCGGTCCGGAGCTGGCCGAGCCGCTCGACGGGCCGTTCGTCACGGCGCTGCGCGAGGAGGCGGCGCGCAGCGGCGTGGCCGTGCTGGCAGGCACGACGCTGCCGGCGGACGAGGACGAGGACGAGGACGAGGACGAGGACGGGGACGCGGACGGCGACCGCGCCGGGCGGCCGCGGCGGGCCGTCAACGCCGTCGTCGCGGTGACGGCCGACGGCGGCCTCGCCGGCGTCTACCGCAAGGTGCACCTGTACGACGCGTTCGGGCAGCGGGAGTCGGACCGGTTCGTGCCCGGGCCGGCCGACGCGCCGCCGCTCGTGCTCGACGTCGCCGGTCTGCGGTTCGGCGTCATGACCTGCTACGACCTGCGGTTCCCCGAGTCGGCGCGCCGGCTGGTGGACGCGGGCGCGCACGTGCTCGTCGTGCCCGCGGCGTGGGCGGCGGGGCCCCTCAAGGCGACGCACTGGCGCGTCCTCGCCACGGCGCGCGCGGTCGAGAACACCTCGGCGGTCGTGGCCGTGGGGCAGGCCGGGCGTGGCGTGGTCGGCCGGTCGCTGGTGGTCGGGCCGGACGGGGTCGTCGGCCTCGAGCTCGACGAGACGCCGCAGGTGCGCACGGTCGACCTCGACGCCGACGCGCTGGCCGGCGTGCGCGAGCGCAACCCGTCGCTGGCCAACCGCCGGTACGCGGTCGTCCCGCGCGCCTGACCCCCGCCGGCCCGCGGCCCCACCCACCACGACGGCCTGCACCGGCCCACCGCCGCACCTACGCCCTCCTCCGCCGAGTGCTGTACGTGCCGCTGAGTGCGGTAGTGGCAACGGGTGCACTCGGTGCGATCTGCCGCACTCGGCGAGGTGGGCGGTGGACCGGGGTGGGGCCGGCCGGCGCACCGGCCCACCCCCGCGGGCACCGGCGCGCCCCCGCGCTCGTCCGCCGAGTGCTGTAGCTGCCGCCGAGTGCGGTAGTGGAAACGGGTGCACTCGGTGCGATCTGCCGCGCTCGGCGAGGTGGGCGGTGGACCGGGGTGGGGCCGGCCGGCGCACCGGCCCACCCCGCCGGCACCGACCCACCCTCCCGCCCATTCGCCGAGTGCTGTACGTGCCGCCGAGTGCGGTAGTGGCAACGGGTGCACTCGGTGCGATGTGCCGCACTCGGCGGGCGAGGCGGGGAGTCGGGCGCGGCGGGCGGGCGCGGGCGCGCGCGACGGGCGGGCGCGCCAGCGCGGCGGGCGCGTGCGCGCGGGCGGGTGCGGGGAGGAGGTCGGGGTGGTCAGGCGGCGCGGGAGGCGGCGATCGCGACCGCGACGAAGTGGCACGTGTAGCCGACGACGGTCAGCACGTGGAACACCTCGTGGAAGCCGAACCAGCGGGGGCTCGGGTTCGGGCGCTTGAGGCCGTAGACGACCGCGCCCACGGTGTAGGCGAGCCCGCCGCCGGCGATCAGCCAGACGATCTCCGCGCCGCCGGTGCGCCAGAACTGCGGCATGAACCCGACGGCCACCCAGCCGAGCGCCAGGTAGATCGGCACGTAGACCCACCGCGGCGCGTTGAGCCAGAACACGCGCGCGAGGACGCCCACGATCGCGCCGGTCCACACCACGACGAGCAGCGTGCGGGCCGTCGCCGCGGGCAGCAGCAGCACCGCGAGCGGCGTGTACGTGCCGGCGATGATGAGGAAGATGTTGGTGTGGTCGAGCCGGCGCAGGACGGCTGCCACGCGTGGCGACCAGCGGCCCCGGTGGTAGACGGCGCTGGTGCCGAACAGCAGCACCGCCGAGGCGCCGAAGACGGCCGTGGACCAGCGGGCCGCGGGCGTGGGGGAGAAGACCACGAGCAGCACCGACGCGGCGAGCACGAACGGGGCGACGCCGGCGTGCACCCAGCCGCGCAGGCGCGGCTTGACCTCCGCGACGACGGCGTCCACGGCGTCGCCGACCGCCTCGCCGACGGAACCGCCCGCCTGCTGCGCGCCGGGCTCGGGGCCGCGTCGGCCCGCGCCGTCGGGGCGTGCCGGGGTGGAGCTCATGCCTCTGGTCCGCCTTCGTCCGGGACAACCTACGTCACCGTAGGTTACGCACTCGTAGGTGCCGTGTCGACGTGACGGAGGTCCCGGACGGCCACCGGTGCGCGCGTGCGGCGAGTAGCGTGAGCGCGTCCACCGACGTCCCCCGGGGAGGGTCCGCGTGCGCCTGCCGCACCCGCTGTACGGCCTGTACGAGCGTCGCCTGGCGGCCTCGCTGCCGTCGGCGCAGATGCCCCGGCACATCGGGGTCATCCTCGACGGCAACCGCCGGTGGGCGCGCAGCAGCGGGGTCTCGTCGGCCCACGGCCACCGCCGCGGCGCCGACAAGATCGGCGACCTGCTCGCGTGGAGCGAGGACGTGGGCGTCGAGGTCGTGACGCTGTGGCTGCTCTCGACCGACAACCTCGCGCGCGACCCCGAGGAGCTCGAGCCGCTGCTCACCGTCATCGAGGACGTCGTGGGCGAGCTGGCCGCCGAGCGGCGCTGGCGCATCCAGGCGGTCGGGGCGCTCGACATGCTCCCCGCGCGCACCGCCGAGGCGCTGCGGTGCGCGCAGGAGGCGACGGCCGACGTCGAGGGGCTGCACGTCAACGCGGCCGTCGGCTACGGCGGCCGGCGCGAGATCGCGGACGCCGTCCGGTCCTTCCTGCGCCACCACGCCGAGGCCGGGACGAGCGTCGAGGAGCTCGCCGAGGCCTTCGACGTCGACCACATCGCCGACCACCTGTACACGAAGGGGCAGCCCGACCCCGACCTGGTGATCCGCACGTCGGGCGAGCAGCGCCTCAGCGGGTTCCTGCTGTGGCAGAGCGCGAACTCGGAGTTCTACTTCTGCGAGGCGTACTGGCCGGAC
Source organism: Cellulomonas pasadenensis (assembly GCF_047229365.1). Classification (NCBI taxonomy): domain Bacteria; kingdom Bacillati; phylum Actinomycetota; class Actinomycetes; order Micrococcales; family Cellulomonadaceae; genus Cellulomonas; species Cellulomonas pasadenensis. The sequence continues at coordinate 6,950 of NZ_JBFTEP010000105.1, forward strand.
TTCCGGCGCGTCGACTTCCTGCGCGCGCTGCGCGCGTACGCCCAGCGCGAGCGCCGGCTGGGGCGCTGACGGACCTGCCGACGGGCCCCCGACGGCGCGGCGGCACCCGCCCGCGCGTCGGGCCGGCGTCCGCCGGATGAACGTCCTGTGACGCGTTCGCGTGTCGTGCGTCACGTGCCGGGGGCTGTCGGCGGGCGGCGTTAGGTTCGGTGCCAGAGGACGACGCCCGTCGTCCCGGGAGGCCAGCCCATGGAGCCAGTGCTCCGGGAGGAGGGCCGGACCCGGCCCTCGGCCGGCCGACCCCGTCCCGTCGCCGACTGCCGGACGCGGCACGCGCCGCGCACGCGCAGGAGGCGCCCGACCGGGCGCTGACGCGCCGGAGGGAGCCTGCCGTGGACCGCACCTCGCAGCACGACCTGGGGGACCGCACGCCGCCGAGCGGGCCGGCCCCGGCCGACGGCCGGCTCACCTACGTGGTGGACACGTCCGTGCTCCTCTCCGACCCGCACGCCGTCCGCCGCTTCGCCGAGCACGACGTGGTGCTGCCCGTCGTGGTCGTCACGGAGCTCGAGGCCAAGCGGCACCACGCCGAGCTCGGCTACTTCGCCCGCGCGGCCCTGCGGCTCCTGGACGACCTGCGGGTCCGGCACGGCCGCCTCGACGCGCCGGTCCCGATCAGCGACGAGGGCGGCACGCTCCGCGTCGAGCTCAACCACGTCGACGACCGCGTCCTGCCCGCGGGGTTCCGGCTGGGCGACAACGACACGCGGATCCTGTCGGTCGCCGCGAACCTCGCCGCGGAGGGGTGCGACGTCACGGTCGTCTCCAAGGACCTGCCCATGCGCATCAAGGCGGCGGCCGTGGGCCTGCGCGCGGAGGAGTACCGCGCCGAGCTCGCGGTCGACTCCGGCTGGACCGGCATGGACGCGCTCGACCTGGGCGAGCAGCAGATGGCGCAGCTGTGGGAGCACGAGACGCTGCCGCTCGCGGAGGTCCCGCCGCCCGCGTCTGCGCTCGCGGGCGCACCGCAGGACCTGCCGTGCCACACCGGGCTCGTGCTGCACAGCCCGCGCGGGTCGGCGCTCGGCCGGGTCACGGCGGACAAGCACGTGCAGCTCGTCCGCGGCGACCAGGACGTGTTCGGGGTGCACGGCCGCTCGGCGGAGCAGCGGGTCGCGATCGACCTGCTGCTCGACGAGTCGGTGGGCATCGTGTCGCTCGGCGGGCGCGCGGGCACCGGCAAGTCGGCGCTCGCGCTGTGCGCGGGCCTCGAGGCGGTGCTCGAGCGCCGCCAGCACCGCAAGGTCATGGTGTTCCGCCCGCTGTACGCGGTGGGCGGCCAGGACCTCGGCTACCTGCCGGGCAGCGAGGCCGAGAAGATGAACCCGTGGGCGCAGGCCGTGTTCGACACGCTCGGCGCGCTGGTCGGCAAGGAGGTCGTCGAGGAGGTCCTCGACCGGGACATCCTCGAGGTCCTGCCGCTCACGCACATCCGCGGCCGCTCGCTGCACGACGCCTTCGTGATCGTCGACGAGGCGCAGTCGCTCGAGCGCAACGTGCTGCTGACGGTGCTGTCGCGGATCGGCCAGTCGTCGCGCGTGGTGCTCACGCACGACGTCGCGCAGCGGGACAACCTGCGGGTGGGCCGGCACGACGGGGTCGCGGCGGTCATCGAGGCGCTCAAGGGGCACCCGCTGTTCGCGCACGTGACGCTGACGCGGTCCGAGCGCTCGCCCGTCGCCGCGCTGGTCACCGAGCTGTTCGAGGGCATCGAGGCCTGACCGCCTGCACCCGCGACCCGTGGCGCGGCCGGTGCGCCACGGGTCGCGGCCCCCGGCCCCCGTCCCTTCGTAACGATTCGAGCCGAGCCGTTGACCGGCATGACCGGTGTGGATAGCGTCCGTGGACACGTTCCCAGGACCGCGTCGGGGCGCTCGCGAGGAGGCGAGGCGTCAGGCCGCCGCGGGCCCGGGTGAGCCCCCGCGTCCCCTGGAGCTGCGACGATGCACCCACCGACCGGTCCCCGCACGCACGCGCGGCGCGCGACCGCCCTCACCGCACTGACCGCCCTGGTCGCGGCCGGCGCCGCGACCGCCCTCCCGACCGCCTCGACCGCAGCGCCGGGTGACGTCGTCGACGTCGTGCACGGCTTCGAGGACGGCACCCTCGGTGCCGGCTTCATCCAGTGGGCGAACGGCGGCGCCGGCGTGCGCGCCGTGCCGGGTGACGGGTTGCCCGCCCGGCCCGACGGCGCCGCGAGCGCGTACGCCATGAGCTACGGCTTCGACACCACGGCCGACCCGTTCTACGGCGGCGTCGGCTTCGAGTACGCCGACGCACCCCGCGACTGGTCCGGCTACGACGGCGTCGAGCTGTGGGTGCACGGCGACGGGTCCGACGCGTCGTTCCAGGTCGAGCTGCTCGACGCGACCGGTACCGGTCCCGCGCCGTACGAGCGGTTCGACGTCACCGTGCCCGTCGGCGCGCCCGGGTGGCGGCAGGTCCGCCTCGCGTGGTCCGACTTCGCGCGGGCGACCGACTTCCAGGACGCCGGTGCGCCCGACGACGGCCTCGGCCTCACGCACGTGCGCGGCCTCGTGCTGCCGGCGGCGTCCGGTGCGGCCACCGTCGTGCTCGACGACGTCGCCGTGTACTCGACGGACGGCCCGGTCACGCCGTCGGTCGGCGTGGCCGCCGCCGCGGTGGGCGTGGCGGAGTCGGCCGGCACGGCCGAGGTCGCGGTCCGCCTGAGCACGGCGGCCGCCGACGACGTGACGGTCGACTACGCGACGGCCGACGGGACCGCCGTCGCCGGCACGCACTACACCGCGAGGTCGGGCACGCTCACGTTCCCGGCGGGCACGACGACGCGCACGGTCACCGTGCCGGTGACCGACGACGCCGTGCCGGGCCCCAACCGCACCTTCACGCTGACGCTCGCCGACCCCGTCGGTGCCACGCTCGGCCAGGCGACGGCCACGGTGACGATCCGCGACGACGACGCGGTGGCGTCGACCGGCACCGGTCTGCTGCACCGCGTCGTCGACGGCTTCGAGGAGCCGCTCGTGCTCGCCGACCCGGCCGCGACGCCGCCGCTCGGCTGGTTCACGGCGCAGGGCGCGGGCAACGTGCCCGAGTTCGCGCGCAGCACGACCCCGCCGGCCCCGCGCCCCGGCGCCGCGGACGGGAGCTCCGTGCTGCGGGTCGGCCTCGACAGCGCGTCGTGGGCGGCGCTGCTGCACACGTTCACCGACGACGGCACCACGTGGACCCCGCAGGACTGGAGCGACTACCGCGGGCTCGGCTTCTGGATGCACGGCGCGAACTCGGGGGCGACGCTGTTCGTCGACGTCCTCGACAACCGGAACCCGGGGTCGACGGTGGACGACGCCGAGCGGTTCTCGACGCGCCTCGTCGACGACTGGACCGGCTGGCGCTTCGTCGAGCTGCCGTTCGCGGACCTGCTGCGCAAGAACGTCAACAACGGCGCCCCGGACGACGGCCTCGGGCTGACGGAGGTGCACGGCCTCGCGATCGGGATCGAGCAGACGGCCGCGCGCGTGGCGCCCACGCTGTGGATCGACGACCTCGCGCTCGTCGAGCACCAGCAGACGGTCCTCGACTTCGAGCAGCCGCTGCTGACCGGCTCGACCGCGACCCCGCCGGTCGGGTGGGTCACCGCGTCGGGCGCGGGGAACGACCCCGTGCTCGACCGCGTCACGGGCGCACCGGCGGACGCCGTGCCGGGCGCGGCCGCCGGCAACCACGCGCTGTCCCTGCGGATGACGAACCCCAGCTGGGCCGTCGCCGTCCACAACTTCACGACGGACGGCACGACGTGGACGCCGCAGGACTGGAGCGGGTCGACCACGCTGAGCTTCTGGTTCCGCGGCGCGGGCACGGGCGCGCGGTTCGACGTCGACGTGCTCGACAACCGCACGCCGGGATCGACCGTCGACGACGCGGAGCGCTTCACGGCGTCGTTCACGGACGACACGACCGGCTGGCGCCGCGTCGTCGTCCCCTTCGCCGACCTCGTCCGCAAGGGCGGCGGCCAGCCGGCGGGGGCACCGGACGACGGTCTGACCCTGACCGCCGTGCACGGCGTCGCCCTGGCGGTCCAGGGCTCGTCGACGCCGATCCCGACCACGACGTTCCACGTCGACGACGTGACGATCTCCGGTGCGTCGGCGGTGCGCAACCCCGTGCGGGTGCGCCTGGCGCAGGCGGTCACGCCGGTCACCGAGGGTGCGTCCGTGCAGGTGGACATGGTCCTGACCCGTCCTGCCGACCAGGACGTCACCGTGACGTGGAGCACCGGGGAGGTCGTGGGCCGCACGTCCGAGCAGTCGCCCGCGGCGCGCGACCAGCGCGACTTCGCGGCGGCGTCCGGCACCGTGACGATCCCCGCCGGTGCGCGCGAGGCCGTCGTCGAGGTCGCCACGCTCGACGACGCGAAGCACGAGCGCGACGAGCCGTTCGCGATCACCCTGTCCGACCCGGTCGGCGCCGAGGCGGGTCAGCCGACCGTCGGTCAGGTGCTGATCGAGGACGACGACCCGCGCGACCCGCTGCTCCTCGTGGACGCCGAGGACGGCACCGGCCTGCTGGAGCCGCTCGGCCCCGGCACGGTCGCGGCCCGCGAGGTCGCCGCCGGCACGCCCGAGTCGTACCCGGGCGCGGACCGCTGGGAGCACGTGCTCGACGTGGTCGGCGACGGCGGGTTCCGGCGCGGGTTCGCGCAGCCGCAGGACTGGTCCGGCACCGAGGGCGTCGGGATGTGGTTCCACGGCCGCGGCGACGGCCGTCCCGTGACCGTCACCGTCGAGGACGACGCCGCGGCCGACCCCGGCCCCGCCGGCTGGGAGCTGGCCTGGTCCGACGAGTTCGAGGCCGCCGCCGGCACGCCGGCCGACCCGGCCCGCTGGACGTACGAGACCGGCGGCTGGGGCTGGGGCAACGACGAGCTCCAGTACTACACGGACTCGACCGACAACGCGGCGCACGACGGCGACGGCCACATGGTCATCACGACGCGCGAGGTCGACCCCGCGACGTCCGGGCTGACCTGCTGGTACGGGCCGTGCACGCACACGTCCGCGCGCCTCATCACCGAGGGCAAGGCCGAGTTCCTGCACGGACGGATGGAGGCGCGTGTCCGCCTGCCGCAGGGGGCCGCGGGCATCTGGCCGGCGTTCTGGTCCCTCGGCAACGACTTCCGGGACGTCGGCTGGCCGCAGACGGGCGAGATCGACGTCATGGAGTACGTCGGCAAGCTGCCCGAGTCGATCTTCGGCACCATCCACGGCCCGGGCTACAGCGGCGGCGACGCGTTCGGCCGGACGCAGGAGTTCGGCCGCAACCTCGGCGGGGAGTGGATGACGTTCTCCGTCGAGTGGGAGCCGGAGGAGATCCGCTGGTACGTGACGGAGGACGGTGGCGAGCCGATCCACTTCCACACCGCGACGCCCGAGGACGTGGCGCCCGACGCGTGGGTGTTCGAGCACCCGTTCACCCTCATCGCCAACATGGCGGTCGGCGGGAACTTCGGCGGCCCGCTGGCCGACGAGCTCACGTTCCCGCAGCAGGTGGCGTTCGACTACGTCCGGGTCTACCAGGCGCCGGACACGGCCGAGCGGTTCGCGGCGACGTTCCCGGACGACACCGCCGGGTGGCGGTACGTGGTCCTGCCGTTCGACGACTTCGACCGGGTCGCGGACCAGCCGGCCGGCGCGCCGGACGACGGTCTGTCGCTCACCGCGGTGCGCGGCCTGTCGGTCGCGACGGCGGGCGCGGGCGCTGCCGCCGAGCGTCCGGCCGGTCCCGGGGTGCTCGCCGTGCCCCACGGGGGCGTCGCGCTCGACCGCGTGGCCCTCGTCACGGACGTCGACGCCGTCCCGGGCGACGGCGGCGCGGGCGGCGGGTCCGCGGGCGGCGGC
>NZ_JBFTEP010000106.1:0-12657 GCF_047229365.1 Cellulomonas pasadenensis
GCGGCCGTGACCGGGCCGGTGCGCGTCGTCGTCGTCGGCGGCGGCGTGGGCGGGCTGGCCACGGCGGCGCTCCTGGCGCGCGGCGGTGCGCAGGTCACGCTGCTGGAGCGGCACGACCGGGTCGGCGGGCGCGCGGGGACCTGGGAGGTCGACGGCTTCCGCTTCGACACCGGGCCGTCCTGGTGGTTCATGCCCGAGGTCATGGAGCACACGTTCGCCCTGCTGGGGCGCCGGCTCTCGGACGAGATCGACCTGGTGCCCCTCGACCCGGCGTACCGGCTGTTCCCCGAGCCGGGCACGCAGCCTGCGGTCGCGCCGTTCGACGTCACGGCCGACTGGGACACCAACGCCGCCCACTTCGAGGCGCTCGAGCCGGGCGCCGCCGCGCGCATGCGCCGGTTCGTCGACGAGGCGTCCGACGCGTACCGCGTCGCGCTCGACCACTTCCTGTACACGACGTTCGAGCGGCCCGACCGGGCGCTGTCGGCGGACGTCGTGCGCCGGGGCCGCACGCTCGCGACGCTGCTCACGCGGTCGCTGGCCGACAAGGTCGCGGCGACCGTCGAGCACCCCGTGCTGCGCCAGGTGCTCAGCTACCACGCCGTGTTCCTCGGCTCGTCGCCGTACCGCGTGCCCGCGCTGTACAGCCTCATGACGCACCTCGACCTGTCGGCGGGCGTCTCCTACCCGCGCGGCGGGGTCTACCGGCTGGTGGAGGCGCTCGAGAAGGCGGCCGTGGAGGAGGGCGTCGACGTCCGGACCGGCGCGGACGTCGTCGGGATCGACGTCGAGGACGCGCCGCGCACGCTGCGCCACCCGCGCCGCACCGGCCGCGCACGGGGCGTGCACCTCGCCGACGGGACCTTCCTGCCCGCCGACGTCGTGGTCTCGGGCGCCGACCGGCACCACACGGAGACGGCCCTGCTCGACGAGCGGCACGCCGACCTGCCCGCGCGGGTCTGGGACGACCGCGGACCGGGCATCTCCGCGCTGCTCGTCATGGCGGGCGTGCGGGGCGAGCTCCCGGAGCTGCGGCACCACTCGCTGTTCTTCACGCGCGACTGGCCCGCCAACTTCGACGCGATCCTCGGGACCGACCGCGGGTCGCGCGCCGACGCGCTGCGCGTGCCCGACATCGCGTCCGTCTACGTCTCGCGCACGAGCGCGACCGACCCGACCGCGGCACCGCCCGGGCACGAGAACCTGTTCGTGCTCGTCCCCTTCCCGGCCGACCCGGCGATCGGCGCGCGCCCGGGCGAGCTCGACGCGCACGCCGACCGGTTCCTCGACCAGGTGGGCACGTGGGCGGGCGTGCCCGACCTGCGCTCGCGCGTCGTCGTGCGGCGCGTCGTCGGCCCCGCGGACTTCGCGCGCGACCTGCACGCCTGGCGGGGCACGGCGCTCGGCATGGAGCACACGCTGCGCCAGTCGGCGATGTTCCGGCCCGGCGTCACCTCGCGGCACGTGCCGAACCTCGTGCACGTCGGCGGCGGCACCATGCCGGGCGTCGGGCTGCCGATGGTGCTGATCGGCGCGGAGCTCGTGGCCAAGCGGCTGCTGGGGGAGACGTCGGCGCGCCCGCTGCCGGCGCCGCTGCGGCCGGGCTTCCTCGGCTCGGCGCTGCCGCGCGGGCTCTGGAGCGACGTCGTGCGGGGCCGCGCGTGATCGCGTTCGCGTACCTGGCGGCGCTGCTCGTCTCGCTCGGCTGCCTCGCGCTGTGCGACCACCGGTGGCGGCTCGCGTTCTTCGACGACGCGCGGCGCGCGGCGTGGACCGTCGGCATCGGCGTCGTCGCGTTCCTGCTGTGGGACGTCGCCGGGCTGCTGCTCGGCATCTTCGCGCGCGGCGACTCCCCGCACATGACGGGGCTGCTGCTGGCGCCGGAGCTGCCCGTCGAGGAGGCCTTCTTCCTCGCGCTGCTCTGCTACGTGTCGCTGCTGGCGTGGCGCGGGCTCGAGCGCGTGCTCGCGGGCCGGGACGCACGGCGGGCCGAGGGGGCGGCCCGGTGACGAACATCGTGCTCAACCTCATCGTCCTGGCCGCGCTGCTCGCCGTCTCGTGGCCCGTGCTGCGGCGCCTGCGCGGCGGGCCCGTGCTCGGCGCGGTGCTGTTCGTCTGCGTCCTCACCGCCGTGTTCGACACGCTGATGATCGACGTCGGCCTGTACGTCTTCGACCCCGACAAGATCCTGGGCGTCCACGTCTGGGGCGCGCCGCTCGAGGACTTCGCGTACGCGGTCGCCGCCGCGGTCGGCATGCCGGTGCTGTGGACCGTGCTGGGCCGCACGCGGTGGGGCCGGTCCCGCCGCACCGCCGAGGAGGAGGGCCCGACCCGTGCGTGAGGTGCTCGCGGCGTCGCGGCCGTTCTCGTGGGTGAACACCGCCTACCCGTTCGCGGCCGGCTGGCTGCTGGCGACGGACGGGCGCGTCGACGTCGCGTTCGTCGTCGGGACCCTGTTCTTCCTCGTCCCCTACAACCTGCTGATGTACGGGATCAACGACGTCTTCGACTACGCGTCCGACCTGCGCAACCCGCGCAAGGGCGGCATCGAGGGCGGGCTCGTCGACCCGGCGCGGGCCCGGTCCGTGCACCGGCGGATCCTCGTCGCGTGCGTCGTCACGACCGTGCCCTTCGTCGTGTGGCTGCTGGCGCTCGGCTCGGTCGCGGCCGGGCTGGTGCTCGCGGTGGTGCTGTTCGCCGTCGTCGCCTACTCGGCGCCCGTGCTGCGGTTCAAGGAGCGGCCGGTCCTCGACTCGCTCACGTCCGCCACGCACTTCGTCGGGCCGCTGCTGTACGCGCTCGTCCTCGCGGACGCCGACCTCGGGGCCCGCACGACGTGGCCCGTGCTGGTCGCGTTCGTGCTGTGGGGCATGGCGTCGCACGCGTTCGGGGCCGTGCAGGACGTGCGGGCCGACCGCGAGGGCGGCATCGCGTCCGTCGCGACGGTGCTCGGCGCGCGCCCGACGGTCCGGGCCGCGACCGCCGGCTACGTCGTGGCCGCGCTCGTGCTGCTCGCGCTGCCGTGGCCCGGCGTCCTCGCCGCCCTGCTGCCCCTGCCGTACGCCGTGAGCACGTGGCGGTTCCGCGGCGTCACCGACGCCGACTGCGAGCGCGCCAACGCCGGCTGGCGCACGTTCCTGTGGCTCAACCTCGTCACCGGGTTCCTGGTGACGATGCTGCTGATCGCGGTGGCGCTGGGCTGAACCGGTCGCGGGCGGCGACGGAACCACCGCGACGCGCGTCGACGCCCACGCGCGCACGAGAGGGACCGCTCAGGCGCGGTACGGCGCGTACCGCCGCCGCCGGCCGAGGGTCGGCAGCAGCCCGCGGAACCTGATGGTCTCGGAGGCTCGCTCGGTGCCGTCCCGCGTCGTCACCGTGACGCGCGACCAGACGAGGCCGTGGCGTTCGACGACCCGACCGGCGATCGCGGCGTCGAGAATCTCTTCCGCCTCTGTGACGTCGGCCGCCTCCCAGTCGAGCTCGAAGCGCCCGCCGACCGCACCCACGCAGACGACCAGCCACTGCTCGGCGACCACGGTGACGGCGCAGGAGTCGGCGCGGTGCGGGCGCACCTCGAGGACGGCGACGCCCGCCGACACCGTGGAGACCTCGACGGTGGCGGCGTCGCCCGCCCGCTCCCGCACGACCGTGGCCAGACGGTCGAGCACCGCTCGCGGGTCCTGCAGCTCCTCCACGCGCGCCTCCGTCGTCGTCATCGCTGCGGCGGACGATAGTGCGCGACGCCCCTCAGCCGAGCGGGCCGAGCTCCGGGAGCGTCACGTGGGCGTCGGCGACCGGCGCGCGCAGCTGGGAGATCGTCGCCCAGCCGCGGGCCACCAGCGCGGCGTCGCTGTCCGGGTCCTCGTCCAGCTCGACGTCGGCGTAGGTGAGCGTGAGGTAGCCCGCGTCCTCGTGGTGCACCTGCGCCTGGACGGCGCCGACGCGGGCGAGGTGCGCGGGACGCATGCCCTTGATCCGGTCGAGCGGCAGGTCGGGCACGTTGAGGTTGAGGACGCGGTCGTGCTCGCCCGTCTCGACCAGCCACGCCAGCACGGGCGCCGCGAACGCGGCCGCGGACGCGAAGTGCGACGGGTCGTGGCCCGTCAGCGACACGGCGAGCCCGGGGATGTCGTGCGTCGACGCCGTGAGGCACGCGCCGACGGTGCCGGAGTGCAGGACGGCGTGACCGGTGTTGGGGCCGCGGTTGATCCCGGACAGCACCAGGTGCGGCTTCGGGCCGAACCCGCCGTACGCCGCGACGAACGCGATGAGCCCAGGCGCCGCGCCCACGGCGTACGACCGCACCTCGCCGTCCAGCCCCGGCGGGGTGCGCTCCTCGACGACGAGCCGGCCGTCCTCCTGCGCGCCGAGCAGCGACGCGCTCGCACCCGAGAACTCGCGCGACGGCGCCGCCACCACCACGTCGTGCCCCGCCTCGAGCGCCACCCGCGTCAGCGCGGCCAGGCCGGGGGAGTCGATGCCGTCGTCGTTCGTCACCAGCACGCGCACGGGCGGCCTCCTCGCAGTCGTCGGGCCCGCGGGGACCGGGCGCCGGGGGAGTCGTCGTCCCGTCCATCCGACACGGTCGCGCGCCATCCCGCGACCCCAGGCGCGGACCGGCGCGCGGGGCCGTCCGGCGGGACCGGCGTCCCGGCGCGCTCACGTCCCCGGGGTGCCGGGCTCACGCGTCGTCCGACGACCGGCCGTCCTGCCCCAGGTCCCGGACCTCGACGCGGGCCACGAAGCGCTCGATGTGGTCGCGGTGGCCCGTGCCCAGGCCGTGCCGCGTGACGTTCAGGGCGCCGGCCGCCGCGCCCAGGCGCACGGCCTCGACGAGGTCCAGGCCGCGCGCGAGCCCCACCGCGATGCCGGCCGTCATCGAGTCGCCCGCGCCGCGGTGGTCCGCGACCGTGGTCTCGGGCGCGAGGACGTCGTGCACGCGGTCGCGGGTGACGACGAGCACGCCGTCGCCCGCGCGGGAGACGACGACCGCGCGCGTGCCGCCCTCCGCGCCGGCGTCGAGCAGGGCCCGCGCGCCCGTGACCAGCGCCGGCACGTCGTCGCCGTCGGCGAACCCGCCGTCGGCCATCTCCTCGTGGCTGATCTTCAGCACCCCGCCGCCGGCCTCGACGTACGCGCGCGCCGCGTCGCCCGACAGGTCCGCGACGAGCGTCCGGTCCGCAGCACGCAGGTCGCCGACGAGCCGGGTGAGGACCTCCGGCGGCAGCACGTGCGCCGGGTCCGCCCCGGTCAGGACCGTGACCTCGGCCTCCAGCGCCTCGACGAGGACCGTGCCGTACAGGTCGTCGAGCTCGTGCCGGTCGAGCGGCGCGGCCGGTCGCTCCGCCACGGCCTCTCGCTCGCCCTCGCGGCGGTCGTGCACGTAGACGCCGTTGCCGCCCGTGTACTCGACGGCCCGCAGCTCCATGCCCTCCGCCTCGGCGAGCGCGCGCAGCGCGATGCCGGCCTCGCCGCCGAACGGCCCGCACACGACCGCGTCGGCACCCAGCGACTCGGCCATGCGGGCCACCCAGAGACCCTGCCCGCCGGGGTGCACGTGCACCTCCGGGTGCTGCTCGACGACCGAGCCGTCGTCGCGCACCGGTTGCGTCGTCGGCGCCTCGACCGTGACCGTCAGCCACGGCGTGGTCGCCATGACGCAGATGCGCGGTGCGTCCGCGCGGCGTGCCGGCGTGTGCTCGTCGGTCGGGTGCGTGGGGGTGGCGTCCGGCTGCGGCATGGCAGGAGTGTGCTGGTCCCGGGCCGCCTGCGCCCGTCGAGCACGCACGGTCCCCGACGCGGTCAGACCTCGCGCACCGCCTCGCCCGCGATCTCGACCTTGACGCGCTTGCCGACGAGCCAGCCGCCGGCCTCGAGCGCGACGTTCCACGACAGGCCGAAGTCCTCGCGGTTGAAGTCGGTGGTCGCGGAGAACCCGAAGATGTCGCGGCCGTACGGGTCGGTGCGGGCCCCGCCGAAGTGCATGTCGAGCGTGACCTCGCGTGCGACGCCGCAGATGGTGAGGTCGCCGACCACGGTGAACCGGCCGCCGACGCCCACGGTCCGCTCGACGAGCTCGGTGGCGACGCGCGAGCGCTCCGGCAGGTGGTTGCGCAGGCGTGCCCACTGCGCGATGGCGTCGTCGGCGACGCGCCGCTCGACGCGGCGGCTGCGGAACTCGATGGTCGGCCACCGGTCCACGTCGAGGAAGTCCGAGCTGCGCAGGTGCGTGTCGCGGTCCTCGTTCTGCGTCGTCAGCGTGCCCGTGCGGATCGTCGCCGTGACCTGCGAGTCCAGGGGGTCCTCGCCCACCCGGATCGTCGCCGCCGCGGCCGAGAACTCGCCGCGCACCTGGCTCACCATCATGTGGTGGGCCGTGAACCCGACCCGCTTGTGGGCGGCGTCGAGCACGTACGTGCCCGCCGCGGGGATGGTCATCCCCTTCCACCGCCGTGTCGTCTCCTGCGTGCCGTCCGTCATGCGTGTCGTCCCCGCTCTCGTCGCCTCGGGCCGCCGGCCGGCGGCCCGGGCCCTCGCCCCTGCGGGCACGCCGCGGCGGACGGTGCGGGTGTGCGGGGGCGGTGCGAACCACGGGCGTCCGGCGGGTGCCGGACGTCCGTGTCGAGGGCCTATGGTCCGTCACCCGAACAGATCGCGCCACATCGCCCGAAAGGCGGACAAAGCGTGCAGTGGGCGGGCGGGCGCAGCGACGGCCCCGGACCGTCCGGTCCGGGGCCGTCGACGGGCTGCGGTCAGAACGTCCAGCGCTGGTTGGCGGCGCCGGAGCAGTCCCAGAGGTGCACGCGCTGGCCGTCGTGCACCGGCGTGCCGCCCGCGGCGTCGAGGCAGCGGCCCGCCTGCGGGTTGCGCAGCGTGCGGGCACCGGCGTCGTACGTCCACCGCTGAGCCGCCGTGCCGTTGCACGTCCACAGCTGCACGACCGTGCCGTTCGCCGTGCCGCCCCCGCTCACGTCGAGGCACTTCCCCAGCGCGCGGATCGTGCCGTCGGAGCCGCGCGTCCACGACTGCGCGGCGTTGCCGTTGCAGCCGACCACCTGGATCGGGTTGCCGTCGCGCGGGTCGGCCCACGGGACGTCGAGGCACAGCCGGTCGTCGACGCGGATCGTGCCGGTGCCGGTGGGCAGGGCGCCGCCGGTCCCGCCGCCCGTGCCCCCGCCCCCGTTCGCGCCGTTGTCGTAGACGCGGACGTAGTCGACCTTCATCTGCTGCGGGAGCTGGGTCGAGCCGTCCGGGTAGCCGGGCCACTGCCCACCCACCGCGACGTTGAGGATGAGGAAGAACGGCTTGTCGAAGACCCACTGGCGTCCGCCCAGGCTCGCGGGCGTCACGCGGTGGTACACCTGCCCGTCGACGGACCAGGCGATCTCGCCGGGCCGCCAGTCGATCGCGAACGTGTGGTACGTGTCGGCGATGGACCAGCCCTGCGGGTGCGCCCACGTGCCGAGCAGGCCCGCGCCGCCGGAGTAACCGGGGCCGTGGATCGTGCCGTGCGCGAGGTTCGGCTCCCTGCCGATGTTCTCCATGATGTCGATCTCGCCCGAGCTCGGCCACGCGTTCTGCGGGAAGTCCGCGCCGAGCATCCAGAACGCCGGCCAGATGCCCTGGCCGCGCGGGATCTGGATGCGCGCCTCGACGCGGCCGTAGCGGATCTCGGCCTTGTCGTTGGTCTGCAGGCGGGCCGACGTGTAGCGGCCGTCGGCCTCGCGCCGGGCGGTGATGACGAGGTTGCCGGCGCCGTCGAGCGCCGAGTTGGCGCGCGACGACGTGTAGTGCTGGAGCTCGGCGTTGCCCCAGCCGCCCGCGCCGAGGTCGTAGCTCCAGACCCGGCCGTCGGGCGCCGCGCCCGCGGGTCCGTCGAACTCCTGCTGCCAGACGATGTCGCCGGGTGCGGCGGTGGCCGGCGTCGCGGCGGCGACGGCCGCGACCGCGCCGGTCCCCGCCACGAGCGCGGCCGTGAGGGCCGCCGCGAACCGGCGGGCCGGTCGGGGGCGCCGGCCGGGGGCGTGGTGAGGTGCCCCGGGGGGCGGGGCGGTCTGGACGTGTGCACGGCGCACGGGATCCTCCTCAGCGGTCCGGGGGGACCGTCGGTGAATCCGCCCTGTGCCGCCTCGGCCGCCTGGGGTCGCGGCCCGACGCGAGCGGGTCCGGGTCGCCATCGACCCGGCGTGGCGAGGCTACGGCGCGAGGTGACACGTGACAACCGGTCGGGAGGTCGCGGGAGCGCGGCTCGCCGGGGCCCCCGCGCCGGCCCGCGGGTCGGGTCACCCGGCGTGGCAGCGCCGGCGATGTCGGTGGTCGGGGAGAAGGTGTCCCCATGGTCGTCGTCTCGTGCTCCTGCGGTGAGGTCTCCTACCCCTCCCACAACCCCGTCCGTGCGCTGCCCGTGGCGCAGCGCGTCCGGCTCGCCGGCAGCGCCGGCGAGCAGGCCACCGTCGTCGTCGACGTCGACCCCGACTGGCACCCCGGCGGGGCGAGCCTCGAGGTCGCGTGCGTGTGGCTCGTCGCCGAGGTCACGCTCGAGGCGCTCGTCGCCGGCCTCGACCCGGCCGACGCGGCACTCGTGCGCGCGGCGTGGGTGCTGCCGCGCGAGGACGCGCTCGAGGTCGCCGCGCCCGAGGTCGCCGCGTCCGGGCGGACCGCCCGGCACGCCGTCGGTGCCTGACACCGCCGACCACGCGGACGCGCCGGTGCCGGCGGGCCGGTCGCGGGGATGACGTGGCAGGCGGTGGGCTGGCTCACCACTTCGGGTACACCGCGCTGGCAGCTGCCCCGCTGGTGGTGGCGGCCCGTCGGCGACGGGGCGCCGAGATGCGGTTGCGCCCGGCCGCGACGTGGGTACCCGCGCTGCTCGCATCGGTAGCCGTCGCGGTGTGCTGGGCCTCGCTCGGCGCGCCCCGCGAGTCCCCCGAGGGGCACAGCTGCGCGGCCGATCCGCTGACGGGCCTCACGGTCGACTCGCAGGACGGCCCGGACCCCTCGTGCCTGGGCGTCAACCGCACGGCCGGCGCCCGGACGGCGGCCGTCGCGCTGACGGTGTCCGCAGGGGGCGTGGTGCTCGCGGTGCGACGGCGGGGCACGCCGGCCGACGGCCCGGCTGCGACGGACGTCACGGCCGGACGGGCGGCCCGATGACCGTCGACCTCAAGAAGCTGATCCCCACGTACACGGCACGGCGCGGGCGGTTCGAGGTCGTGGACGTCCCCCCGCTCGACTACCTCATGGTCGACGGGCACGGGGACCCGAACATGTCACAGGCGTACGTCGACGCCGTCGCGTCGCTGTACCCGCTCGCGTACCGGCTCAAGTCCCTGCTGCGGGACGCGCTCGGGGTCGACCACGTCGTGATGCCTCTCGAGGCGCTGTGGTGGGCCGACGACATGGCGGCGTTCACGTCCGCGCGCGACAAGAGCCGCTGGGACTGGACGCTGATGATCGCGGTCCCCGACGCGGTGACCCCCGACCACGTCGAGGCCGCGCGGGCGGCCGCCGCGCGCGGCACGCACGGCCCGCGGACCGGCGACGTCCGGCTCGAGCGCCTGCACGAGGGGCTGTGCGTGCAGACGCTGCACGTCGGCCCCTACGACGCGGAGGGGCCCGTGCTCGCCGAGCTGCACGAGCGCGTCGTCCCCGGTGAGGGGTTGCGGATGACCGGCCGGCACCACGAGATCTACCTCGGAGACCCGCGCCGCACCGCACCCGAGCGCCTGCGCACGATCCTGCGGCAGCCCGTGGAGCGGGTCGCGGGCTGAGCCGGCCCTCCCGTATTCAGCGCGACGGCCCGCCGCGCCGCTGCCAGCATCGCCGCATGCCCTTCACCCGCCTCTCCGACCGCCTCGTCAGCTGGGCCTCGGTCCTCGACCCGGTGACGCGCGAGCAGGCCGAGCGCACCGCCGAGCTGCCGTTCGTCCACCCGCACGTCGCCCTCATGCCTGATGCCCACCTGGGCAAGGGCGCGACCGTCGGCAGCGTCATCCCGACGCTGCGCGCGCTCATCCCCGCGGCCGTCGGCGTGGACATCGGCTGCGGCATGATCGCGGTGCGCACGCAGTGGACGCAGGACGAGCTGCGCGGCGCGCGCCGGCCCCTGCGGGCGCTGCGCGAGGACGTCGAGCGGCGCGTGCCGCTGTCCGCCGGGGCCGCGAACCGTCGCCTCACCGACAGCGCCGCGGCTCGCGTCGGCGTGCTGGAGGAGGCCGCCGCGGCGATCGGCCTGACGCCCGACGCGTACGTCGCCGGGTGGCGCCTGCAGATGGGCTCGCTCGGCTCGGGGAACCACTTCATCGAGGTGTCCCTCGACGAGGCGGACCGGGTGTGGCTGTTCCTGCACTCGGGCTCGCGCGGCGTCGGCAACCGCCTCGCGCAGCACCACATCCGGGTCGCGGCCGACGTGTGCCGCCGGCGCGGGATCACGCTGCCGGACCGCGACCTCGCGTACGTCGAGGAGGGCACCGACGAGTTCGACCACTACGTGCGCGAGCTGCGCTGGGCCCAGGACTACGCGGTCGCCAACCGCGAGGAGATGATGGACCGCGTCGTGGCGGCGCTCGCGCAGCACATGGGCGCGGACGTCGTCGAGCACGAGCGCGTCAACTGCCACCACAACTTCACCGAGCTCGAGCACCACCACGGCGAGGACGTGTGGGTGTCCCGCAAGGGCGCGATCCGCGCGCGCACCGGGGACGCAGGCCTCATCCCCGGGTCGATGGGCACGGCGTCGTACGTGGTCGTCGGGAGGGGCGAGCCCGAGTCGCTGTGCTCGAGCCCGCACGGCGCCGGGCGCGCGTACTCGCGCTCGGCGGCGCGGCGCACGTTCACGCGGGCGCAGCTGCGGGAGGCGATGCAGGGCATCGAGTACCGCGACACCGACGCGTTCCTCGACGAGATCCCGGCCGCGTACAAGGACATCGACCAGGTCATGGCGGACGCCGCCGACCTGGTGGAGGTCCGGCACGTGCTGCGGCAGGTCGTCAACGTCAAGGGCGACTGACCGCCCCAGCCGGGATCGACGCCCGGACGCGACGCGGCCCGCCGCACCCGAGGGGTGCGACGGGCCGCGTCGGCGTTGCGGGGGACGCGTCAGAAGGGCATCTCCGTGGTGATCTGGTCGGGCGTCGGTGCGACGACCGGCGCGCCGGCGCCGACGTTGCGCATGAGCATCGTCGTCGTGGTGCCCATGAGCTCGTAGACGACCTTGCGCGGGACGTCCTGCGCGTCGACCCAGTACGTGTACGTGATGGTCGGCGGCAGCTGGGCGAGGCCCTCGGCGAGGAGCTCCTGCCCGGCCTCGGGCGAGATCTTCGCCGTGTCGACGACGATCTCGTACGCCTGCACCTCGACGCCGTCGAGCTGCTCCGGCTCGCCGACGGGCGTGACGCTCGTGAACGCCTGCTCCATGCCGGCGAGCTCGCTGCCGCCGATGCTGTCCGCGAACCCGGCGAAGCCCGCCGCGAGCGGGTTCGACGCGTCGTTCGGGTCGAGCTGGAGGAACTTGCCGCCGGTCAGCTCGCCCATGCCGAGGTAGAGCACGCCGTCGACGAAGCGCACCTCGATGGAGCCGAGGTCGGGGTCGGGCAGGACCATCGCGACGTTCTGCTTGCCGTCCGCGAGGTCGGCCGAGCCGGTCATCTCCATCGTCTCGGGGCCGGTCATGGAGAGCGTCACGTCGTAGCTCGTGGCGACGGACTCCGCGGCGGAGAGCCGGGCGAACGCGTTCTCGACGGTCAGGCCCTCGACGGTCGGCGTCGGGGTGGGCGTCGGCGTGGCCGACGCGGACGTCTCGGTGGTGGGGGTCGACTCGGCGGTGGTCGAGCCGCCGCCGCAGGCGGCCAGGCCGGCGACGAGGACGACGCCGACGGGCAGCGCGAGCAGGCGGGAAGTACGCATGGGGGATACCTCGGGGGCGGCCGCGTGTCGGGCGGTCGCCCCCGTGGTCGGCGAGCGGCACGACGCACGACCCCCATATCGTGCCGTGCCCTCGCTCCTCCGTGTGACAGCCGACCGCGGGTTCACCCGTCCGGACGACTGCGCCCCGGCGGCGACGCGGCGCAGGACCGGGCTGTGGAGGACCGGGCGTGCAGGGACCCCGCGTCGGCACGCACGCGCCGCCGGGTGGTATGCCGGGACCATGACCACCCCGACGCGACCGCCCGACGACGCCCGGTGCCCCTGCGGGTCCGGCGACACGTACGGCACGTGCTGCGGCCGCTTCCTCGACGGCGGCGCGGCCGCCCCCACGGCCGAGGCGCTCATGCGCTCGCGCTACACCGCGTTCGCCACCGGGGACGCCGCCTACCTGCGCAGCACGTGGCACGGCTCGACCCGCCCGGCGCGTCTCGACCTGGACGACGACGTCGCCTGGCGCCGGCTCGACGTGCTGCGCACGCAGGTCGGCGGGCCGTTCGACGACACCGGCGTCGTGGAGTTCGTCGCCCGGTACCGCGGCACCGACGGGCCGGGCCTGCTGCACGAGCGCAGCCGGTTCGTCCGCGAGGGCGGCCGGTGGCTGTACGTCGACGGCGACGTGCGCTGAGCGCGCCGTCCTCACGGGCGCGCGGCGAGGTCGCGCGCGCGTCCGCCCAGGTACGCGCGCACGTCCGCGTCGTCGGCCAGCTCCGCCGCGCGCGCGTACGCCGC
>NZ_JBFTEP010000107.1:0-12558 GCF_047229365.1 Cellulomonas pasadenensis
CGTACCGAGGGCCTCGCCGGTCCGCGCCGCACGCGCCGCACGGGCGCGGACCGCCGCCACGTCGGCGGGTGGTGGCGCCGTACCCGCGGGGTCGTCGGCCGGCCCGGGTGCCCGGGCGCCGGTGCGCGCGGCGGCGGGTGCCCTCGCCGCGACCAGGCCCGCCAGGCCCACGGCGGCGCCGACGAGCAGCAGGGGCTGCCGCAGCGCGACGGCGAGCGCGACGCCCGCGCCGGCGGAGGCGAGCGCCGACCACACCCACGGCGACGGCGCCGGGAGCGGCGTGCGCGCGGCCGGCGCGTCCGTGCGCAGGCGCAGGACCGTCCCGCCCACGTGCAGCGCGTCGGCGGGACGCCACCGACGGGGGAGGCGGCCGACGCGCCGACGGCGCACCGCCGGACCGGCAGCGGGGACCACGCGCGCGCGGCCTGCCGGGAGCCACGGACGCGGACCGCCGTCGGGCCCCCACCGCGACGTGCCCCGGCGGGGCCGCAGCAGCACGCCCGCGCCACCGCGCACGCGCACGCGCACGCCGCGCCGCGAGCGCCGCACCTCGACGCGGACGCCGACGAGCGCGGCGTCCCGCACGAGGGCGGCGGGCCCGACGGGCGTGGCGGCGTCGCCGCGGACGGCGTCCTCGCCGCGCACGGCCTCGTCCCCGCGCACGGCGTCCTTCCGGCGCACGGTGTCCCTCACGAGCACGGCGGCCCGCACGCCGGTCACCACGCCGGTCACGACGAGGCGGCCGCCGACCGGCAGGCCGTGCACGTGCCCGGCGTCCGGGCCGGCGACCACCGCCACGTGGCCCCCGGCGAGCTCGGCGCCGGCCACGGGGTCGTCGGGCAGCGCGCGCAGCCCGGCGCGCGCCCCCGGCACGAGCGGCGGGACGCCGGCGGGGTGGGTGTCGTCGAGCAGGGTCGGACCGACGTGGAGACGGGTGGCGCCGGCCGCCCAGCGCGCGTCCCCGGTGAGCAGCGCGAGGTGCCGGCGCAGGTCGCCGGCCGGCAGCCCGGGGTCGACCAGGGCGTCGGGGCCGTCGTCGGCAGCGGTGCGCGGCCACCCTGCCGTGCCCCCGCGCAGCGGGGTGGCGGAGGTCTCGGTGCCGTCGGGGGAGGTGCCGCCGGGGGAGGTGCTGCCGGGAGAGGTGCCGTGGAGGGAGATGCGCACCCCGGCACGGTGCCGCGGGCGCGGCCGGGGCGGGTACGGACGTCGCACAGCGGGGGACGACGACGGCCGTGATCGGGGCTGTGGTCGGGCCGGGACGACGCGGGGACCAGGTCGCGGCGCCCGGAGGCCCGTGCCCGTGGGCAGCACGCCGCGCACCGCCGGCACGCCGACCGGGACCTCGCCCCGGACCCCGCCCGAGACGCCACCGGCACACCGCGGGGCGCCCACGTCGTCGACGTGAGCGCCCCGCGGTGCACCCCCCACCCGCGGCGGGCGGGGCCGGCCTCAGTCCACCGCGAGCGCCGCCACCGGGGGCGTGCGCGCCGCCGACCGCCCGGGCAGCACCGACGCGGCGAGCCCGGCGAGCAGCGCCACCGCCAGCACGATCGCGAGGTCCGACCACGGCACCGCGAGCTGCAGGTCGCCGGTCGTGCCGAACACCGTGGCGGCGCCGGCCCAGCCGTAGAGCATCCCGAGGCCGACGCCGAGGGCGGCGCCCACGCCGGAGATGAGCATCCCCTCGACCGCGAGCATGAACCGCAGGCCGCGCCGCGACAGACCGATCGCCCGCAGCGTGGCCGACTCGCGGCGCCGCTCGATGACCGAGAGCGACAGCGTGTTCGCCACGCCGACGAGGGCGATGACGACCGCGACGCCGAGCAGGCCGACGACGACGGCGAGCAGCGTGTCGATGACGCGTTCGTCGGCCTCGCGCGACGCCGCCTCGCTGATGACGTCCATCTCGGAGTCGACGAGGCCGTCCCGGACCGCGGTCAGGACGGCGCCGGCGGACG
This sequence comes from Cellulomonas pasadenensis, assembly GCF_047229365.1. Lineage (NCBI taxonomy): Bacteria > Bacillati > Actinomycetota > Actinomycetes > Micrococcales > Cellulomonadaceae > Cellulomonas > Cellulomonas pasadenensis. The sequence continues at coordinate 1,959 of NZ_JBFTEP010000107.1, forward strand.
CGCCGTCGGCGATCCGGGCGAAGAGCACCGTCTCCGACGCGTCGATCCCCAGCGCCTCGCCGGCTCCCACCGGCAGGTACGCCTCGTCCGACGCACCCGCTCGGGTGCGAACGTCGACGCCGGGTGCGACCGGGCTCCCGTCCTCGTCGGTGAGCTCGAGGGTCACGGTGCCGTCGACGCCGGTCCACTCGGGGAGCACCCCGACGCCGTCGGCCAGCGCCGCGACGACCCGCTCGTCCTCGAGGACCGCGGCCGCGTCGTCCGCGTCGAGGACGTTCGCCGTCAGGTAGTGGTCCCCGACGAGGACCTGGTGCCGGCGGACCTCGACGGTCCGCTCGATCCCGGGCGTCCCGGCGACGAGCTCTCGCACGTCGTCCGGCACCCGCTCCCCGCTGAGGCTGTGGACGACGAGGTCCACCGGGTAGCGCTCGTCCATCGACTGCGCCAGCGAGCTCCGGGCGGAGGCGGCGCCCGTGCTCATCATCGCGACGAGCGTGACGCCGATGATCAGCGCCGTGCTCGTCGCGGCGGTGCGGCGCGGGTTGCGGACGGTGTTCGCGGCCGCGAGCCGGGCGCTCGGGCTGATGCGACGCAGGAGCGCGCCGACGGCCGCGACGACCTTCGGCAGCCAGAACACCGCGCCGAGCAGGATGCCGACGAACGACGCGGCGCCGCCGAGCACGCCGACCAGCAGCGGCAGCATCGCGCCGACCCCGATGCCGGCCACGGCGAGCGCGACGGCGCCCAGCAGGGCGGCGATCCCGCCCACCGTGAGGAGCAGGGAGAAGGCGAGGCGGACGCGGCCGGCGCCGGCGGCCAGCGTCGGGGCGTCCACGGGGCGCAGCGCGGCGACCGGCGGGACGCGGGTGGCGACGCGGGCGGGCACGAGCGCGGCGAGGACGGTCACGGCCGTGCCGACGAGCAGCGGGAGCAGCACGACCGCGAGGGTCGGCGTCACGGTGGACGGCAGCGGCACGCCCACGTCCACGCGGCTGAGCACGGTGAGGGCGAGCTGCGCGAGGCCGACCCCGACCAGCAGCCCGGCGGCCGACGCGGCGACCCCCAGGATCGCCGCCTCGGTGAGCACCGACGCCCGCAGCTGGCCGCGCCGCGCGCCGACGCACCGCAGCAGCGCGAGCGTGCGGGCGCGCTGCGCGACGAGCACCTGGAACGTGTTGGCGATGACGAGCGCGGCGACGAGCAGGGCGACCGCCGCGAAGCCGAGGGCGACCATGACGAGGACGTTGCCGCCGTTCCCGAGCTGCTCCACGGTCTCGGCCGCGGCCTCGTCGCGCGTGCGCACCGTGGCGTCGGCCGGCAGCGCCGCCGTGAGCGCGGCGCTGACCTCGTCGACGCGACCGGGTGCCGCGACGACGAGCGCGCGCTCCGGCGCGGCCTGCTCGACGGTCGTGACGCCGCTCCAGCGCAGGGCCGAGGTGGGGGTGGCGAGTCCGGCGCCGCCGTACTGGCTCCAGGCCCCCGCCGGGTCGTCGACGATCCCGACGAGGCGGACCTCGGCGGTCTCCTGCTCCGGCTCCGCCGTCGCCTCGGGCGAGTCCACGTCCTCCGGCACGGGGTACCAGGAGACCTGGAGGACCTCGCCGACCGCGGTGCCGAGGCGCTCGACCGTGGTGGCGGGCAGCGCGATCTCGTCGTCGGCGGCCGGGATGGTGCCCTCGACCACCTCGAGGGTCGCGAGGCGCGGGTCCGACGGCGTGGCGACGAGCCGCTCGGACGTCTCGCGCGCCCCGACGCGGAGCTGGGTCCAGCCGAGGAGCACGGGGTCGGCGCCGTCGACGCCGGGCGTGGCGCGCAGCTCGGCGAGCGTCTCGTCCGTGAAGCCGTCCCGGAGGCCCACGACGAGGTCGGCCTTGCCGTAGGACGCGGTGACGGCGTCGTAGCCGGTGCGCGTGATGACGTCGCCCGCGACGAGCGTGGCGGCGACGAACGCGGCGCCGAGCGCGATGGCGACGCCGGCGGCGACGAGGCGGCCGAGGCTGCGCCGCATCTGGGAGAGGGTGAGGCGCAGCATCAGAGGTGCCCGTCCGTCCCGACGGGCGCCTCGAGCGTGCGCAGGCCGTCGAGCGCGGCCAGCACGGACTCGGGCGACGGGTCGGCGACGTCGCCGGCGATGCGGCCGTCGGCGAGCAGCACGACGCGGTCGGCGTACGCCGCGGCGGTCGGGTCGTGCGTCACCATCACGACGGTGCGGCCGAGCTCGCGCACGGAGCGCCGCAGGAAGCTGAGCACCTCGGCGCCCGCCCGGGAGTCGAGGTTGCCCGTGGGCTCGTCCGCGAAGACGACCTCGGGCTGTGCGATGAGCGCCCGGGCGATGGCCACGCGCTGCTGCTGGCCGCCCGACAGCTCGCTCGGGCGGTGGCCCAGGCGCGCGCCGAGGCCGAGCGTGCCCACGAGCGTGTCGAACCACGCGCGGTCCACGGTCGCGCCCGCGAGGTCCAGCGGGAGCAGCACGTTCTGCTCCGCGGTCAGCATGGGGAGCAGGTTGAACGACTGGAACACGAACCCGACACGGTCGCGGCGCAGCCGCGTGAGGTCGTCGTCGCCGAGCCGCGTGATGTCCGTCGTGCCCAGGTGCACGGTGCCGGACGACGCCTGGTCGAGACCCGCGAGCAGGTGCATCAGCGTCGACTTGCCCGACCCGGACGGGCCCATGATCGCGGTGAACGCGCCGCCGGCGAAGTCGACGTCGACGCCGTCGAGCGCGCGGACGGCGGACGGGCCGGACCCGTAGACCTTGGTCAGGCCGCGCGCGCACGACGCCGCGGGGCGGTGCGGTGGTGCGTCGGCGGGCTCGGCGGGGCGCTGCACGGTGGTGTCCACGGGGAGGTGCTCCTTGCTCGGGTGACGATGGCCCCAGCCTCGCCCGCGGTCGCCCCCGCCGCGTCCGGCCGCCGGTGGGTCGTGGTGCCGCCCGTGTCATACCAGGGCCGCACGCGGCGGCCGCCGGTGGGCGGACGCGCCCGGTGACGTGCCGGCCGGGACGTCAGGCGCCCGGGCGGACCAGGCCCGTCTCGTACGCGACGACGACCGCCTGCACGCGGTCGCGCGCGCCCAGCTTGGCGAGGATGCGTCCCACGTGCGTCTTGACCGTCGCCTCGGCGACGAACAGGTCCTGCCCGATCTCCGTGTTCGAGCGTCCCCGCGCCATGAGCACGAGCACCTCGCGCTCGCGGTCCGTGAGCTGCGCGACCGCCTGGTGCGCCGGGTCGTCGGCCGCCGCCGGCTCGTCGGACGGCAGCGCCGTGACGAGGTGCTCGAGGAGGCGGCGCGTGCTCGACGGCGCGATCACCGCGTCCCCGCGGTGCACCGTGCGGATCGCGGCGAGCATCTCCTCGGGCGGGGCGTCCTTGAGCAGGAACCCGCTCGCGCCCGCGCGGATCGCGCTGAGCACGTACTCGTCGAGGTCGAACGTGGTGAGGACGATGACGCGCGGCGCCGGGTGCTCCGCGGTGCCGCGCGCGACGATCTGCTCGGTCGCCTCGAGCCCGTCCATCGTGGGCATGCGGACGTCCATGAGCACGACGTCGACGGGGCCGGTCGCCGTGCGCGCGGCCGGGTCGAGCGCGCGCACCGCCTGCGCGCCGTCGCCGGCCTCGAGCACCACCTCGAGGTCGGGCTGCGAGTCGATCACCATGCGGAACCCGGCCCGGACGAGCTGCTGGTCGTCGACGAGGGCGACGCGCACGCGGTCGGCGAGGTCGGGGCGGCCGGGGTCCGAGGTCGTCACGCGGGGTGTCCTTCCGTGGGGGTGGGGGCGGTCGCCCCGGTGCGTGCAGCGGGTGACGGCTGCGGTGCAGGCGGCCGCGGGCCGGCGGCCGCGGCGTCGTCCGTGGGCGTGGGCGAGATCGCAGGCGTGGTCGTGGTCGCGGGCGGCGCCGGCGCCGGGGTCCGGGCCGGGGGCGCCGCCGTCGCGGCCGTCGTCGCGCCGGTGCTCCCGGACGACGGCGTCGGCAGCTGCACGCGCACCCGGTAGCCGCCGCCCGGCCGGGGGCCCGCCGTGACGGTGCCGCCGAACATCGCGGCCCGCTCCCGCATGCCGACGAGCCCCTGGCCGAGCCCGTCGCTGTCCGCCGCCGCGCCCCGCCCGTCGTCGCTGACCTCGAGGGTCACGGCGCGGGGGAGCCACTGCAGCATGACGGTCACGGACGGGTCCGGCCCCGCGTGCTTGAGGACGTTCGTCAGCGACTCCTGCGCGATGCGGTACACGGTGAGCCCGGCGCCGGGCGGCAGGTGGCGCGGCGGCCCGAGGCGCACGAGCGAGGCACGCATGCCGCTGGCCCGCATCTGCGCCACGAGCGTCTCGAGGTCGTCCACGGCCGGCTGCGGCGTCGTCACGAGCGCCGCGGCGCCCGCCGGGTCCGGTCCGGCCGCGCCCGCGGGCGACGGTCCGTCCGCGGCCGTCCCGCCGGGACGCGACGGGCCCGCGTCGGCGCGCAGGACCCCGAGCAGGCGGCGCATGTCGGTGAGCGCGGCGCGCCCGGTCTCCGCGATCGTGCCGAGCGCGCGGGTCGCGGCGGCGGGGTCGGCGGCGGCGGCGTACCGGCCGCCGTCGGCCTGCGCGATCATCACGGACAGGCTGTGCGCGACGATGTCGTGCATCTCGCGCGCGATGCGGGCGCGCTCGGTCGCGGCGCCGATCACGGCCTGCTGGTCGCGCTCGACCTCGAGCCGCTCGGCGCGGTCGACGAGCGCCTCCAGGTGCTCGCGACGGCTGCGGCGCACGAGCCCGAACGCGAAGACCGCCAGGAACATCGAGCCGACGACGACCGACATGATGACGGCGGCCGGCCAGTAGAAGGCGCCGTGCACGCCGAGCAGCACGGTCATGAGCAGCGTGCCGACGACGGCGCCGCCGAAGCCCACCCGGTAGGCCCAGCGCGGGCCGTGCACCGTCAGGGAGTACAGGGCGACCAGCACGACGAGGTCCGCCGGGAAGATGAGGGGGAGACCGGCGAGCATGTGGACGAGCGCGGCCGCGTACACGGCCACGGCGCTCACGACGGGACGGGTGCGGCGCCACGCCAGCGGGGCGATCATGGCGGCCGCCGCCAGCCGGGTGCCGTTGTGGGCCTGTGCGGGCGCCGACGAGAGGTCGACGGCCAGCGTGCCCATGACCAGCCAGAGCACCGCCGCACCCCAGGCGTCGACGGCGAAGCGGTGGGACTCCTCCCACCGCAGCAGGCGGTCCCACCACGTCACGCCCCGAGCGTAGGCCGACCCCGGCGCGCGGGCGTGCGCCCCGGGGCGGACGACGGGCCGGCCACCGTCCCCCTGCGGGCGCACGCCCCGGGCCGCGACATGACCGCGACGTGACCTGCGGCACGCCGTCCCGTGGGACGAGGGGGTGGCGGACCTGGGGAGTCCGTGACCTAGCATGGCCCGATGACCCAGGTGCTGCTGGCGGAGGACGACCCCGCGATTGCCGAGCCTTTGGCGCGCGCGCTGGGTCGTGAAGGGTACGACGTGCGCGTGCAAGGCACGGGTCAAGGCGCGATCGACGGCGCCGCGACCGCGGACCTCGTCGTGCTCGACCTCGGGCTGCCGGACATGGACGGGCTCGACGTCGCCCGCGCGATCCGCAGCCAGGGGCTGACGACGCCCGTCCTCGTGCTCACGGCCCGCGCCGACGAGGTCGACCTCGTCGTCGGCCTGGACGCCGGCGCCGACGACTACGTCACCAAGCCCTTCCGCCTGGCCGAGCTGCTCGCGCGGGTGCGGGCGCTGCTGCGCCGCACGGTCGGTGACCCGCAGGACGAGGACGAGCTGCACGCGCAGGACGTCCGCGTCGACGTCGCCGCGCACCGCGCCTTCCAGGGCGAGCGCGAGCTGCACCTGACCGCCAAGGAGTTCGACCTGCTGCGCGTCCTCGTCGGCGCGTCCGGCACGGTCGTCTCCCGCGACGCGCTCATGCGCGAGGTCTGGGGCTCCGACCCGACGGGCTCGACCAAGACGCTCGACATGCACGTGTCGTGGCTGCGGCGCAAGCTCGGCGACGACGCGAACGCGCCGCGCTACGTGACGACGGTGCGCGGCATGGGCTTCCGGTTCGAGGCGGGCGGCGCGTCCGTCACCGCCGGCGCGCCGGACGCGGAGCGGCTCGACCGGGCCTGACCCGTGCGCCGTCGCGTCCTGCAGGCGACGATCGCCGCCGTCACGGCGGCCGTCGTCCTCCTGGGGTTCCCCCTCGCGTTCCTCGGCGCGCAGCTCGTGCGCGAGAACGAGGTGCGCGAGCTCGAGGTCCGCGCCGAGTCCGTCGCGCGCACCGTCGACTTCCGCGTCGACCAGGACATCGCGCTCAGCGACCGCATGCTCGAGCCCTACACCGGCGTCGAGGGGGGCACCGTCGCGTCCGTGACGGTGCGGACCGCCGACGGCGAGACGTACCGGGCGGGCCCGGAGGTGCAGGGCCGCGCCGTGCAGGTCGAGGCGACGTCGGACACCGTCGCGACGGTCGTGCTGGAGGCGTCCTGGTGGGACGTGTTCTGGCTGTCGGCGCGCGTCATCGCCCTCGTCGTCGTGGCCGCCGTCGTGGCGTTCGGCGCCGGCATCGCGATGGCGATCTGGCAGGCGAACCGGCTCGCCGCCCCACTCGTCTACCTGGCGGCGTCGGCCGAGCAGCTGGGGTCCGGGCAGGTGCGCCCGCAGCTCGAGCCGTCGGGCGTCGAGGAGATCGACCTGGTCGCGGCCGAGCTCGCGCGCAGCGCCGACCGCATGGCGGGGCGGCTGGCGGCCGAGCGGCAGTTCGCGTCCGACGCCTCGCACCAGCTCCGCACGCCGCTGACGGCGCTGTCCATGCGGCTCGAGGAGATCATGCTCGCCGCGGGCGAGCCGGAGGTGCGCGAGGAGGCCCGCATCTCGCTCGAGCAGGTCGAGCGGCTGGTGCGCGTCGTGGACGACCTGCTCACCCGCTCGCGGCGCGCCCAGGGCGGCACGACGGAGGCGATCCACCTGCGCGAGGTCGTGCACCAGCAGGAGGAGGAGTGGGCGCCGACGTTCGCCGCCGCGGGCCGCCGCCTGGTCGTCGACGTCGACACCGCCACGCAGGTGCTCGCGACGCCCGGCGCCCTCGCGCAGGTGCTCGCCACGCTCATCGAGAACTCCCTCAAGCACGGCGCCGGGACCACGACGGTCCGCTCGCGCGCGGGCGGGCCGGCGCGCACGGTCGTGGTCGAGGTGGGCGACGAGGGCGCGGGCGTCCCGGACGAGCTGGCGCCGCGGATCTTCGAGCGCGAGGTGACGTCGGGCGCCGGCACGGGGCTCGGGCTGGCGCTCGCGCGCGACCTGGCGAACGCCGACGGCGGCCGCCTCGAGCTGGCGCAGCGCCGCCCTGCGGTCTTCGCCCTGTTCCTGTCGGGCGTGCCGGCGTCGCTGCGGCCGGACGTCGTGCTGCCGCGCGGCGCCATGGTGTCCGTGCGGCGCGACCGCCGCAGGGAGTCCCGTGGGGCCGGTCCCGCCACCTAGGGTGGGGCCTCACGACGGAGCAGGGGAGGGTGGCGTGCGGGTGATCGACCCGGTGCTGCAGCACTACGCGTGGGGGTCCACGACGGCGATCCCGGAGGCGCTCGGGGCGGTGCCCGACGGCACGCCGGTGGCCGAGGCGTGGTACGGCGCGCACCCGTCGGCGCCGTCGGTCGTCGGCGCGGACGGCACGGTGACGACGCTCGACCGGCTCGTCGCCGAGGACCCGCAGGGCGTCCTGGGCGACGACGTCGTGGCGCGCTTCGGCGCCCGGCTGCCCTACCTGCTCAAGCTCGTCGCGGCCGCCGCGCCGCTGTCGCTGCAGGTGCACCCGACGGTCGAGCAGGCCGTCGCGGGCTACGCGGCCGAGGACGAGCGCGGCGTGCCGCGCGACGACCCCCGGCGCAGCTACAAGGACCGCAACCACAAGCCCGAGCTCGTGTACGCGCTCAGCCACTTCGAGGCGCTCGTCGGCTTCCGCGCCGCGCGGCGCACCGCGGAGATCCTCGCCGGCGTCGAGCACCCGGTGGCGCAGCGGCTGCGCGACGTCGTGGCGGCCGACCCGTCGGCGGACGGCGTGCGCGCGGCGTTCACGGAGCTCGTCGCCCCGGAGACGCGGCCGTCGCCCGACGAGGTCGACGAGCTCGCGCGGATCTTCGCGGACCGGCTGCGCGACGGCTCGCCCTCGCCCCGCACCGACCGCGCGGTGGCGACGCTCGCGCAGGCGTACCCCGGCGACCCCGGGGCGGTCACGGCCGTCCTGCTCAACCCCGTCACGCTGCGCCCCGGGGAGGCGTGCTTCGTGCCCGCCGGTGCCGTGCACGCGTACCTCAGCGGGTCCGCCGTCGAGGTGATGGCGAACTCCGACAACGTGCTGCGGGCCGGCCTGACGCCCAAGCACGTCGACATCCCCGAGCTGCTGCGGACCGTCGACTGCGTGGCGGCACCGCCCATCCGCATCGCCGCCGAGCGGTCCTTCGACGCGACCGAGGTGTTCTACGCACCGGTCGACGACTTCGAGCTCTCGGTCACCCGGCTCACGGACGGGCGCCCCGCGCGGCTGCCCGGCGTCGGGCCGCGCATCGTGCTGTGCCTCGAGGGCTCGTGCCGGCTGACCGGGGCGGACGGGCACGTCGAGCTCGCGTCCGGCCGGGCGGTGTTCGTGCGCGCCGACGACGGCCCGCTCGTCGTGCAGGGCTTCGGCCGGCTGGTGCAGGCCTCGGTGCCCTGACGGCTAGGCTCGTCGCCCGTGACACCACCGACCGTGGCCGTCGTGGGCGGCGGACAGCTCGCCCGCATGATGGCCGGACCCGCCACCGCGCTCGGGCTGCACCTGCGCGTGCTCGTCGAGGCCCCCGGCTCGTCGGCCGCGCAGGCCGTCGCGGACGCGCCCGTGGGCGCCGCCTCCGACGTGGCCGCCGTGACGGCGCTCGTCGCCGGCGCCGACGTCCTCACCTTCGAGCACGAGCACGTGCCCGCCGAGGTGCTCGCCGCCGTCGCCGCCGCGGGCGTGCCCGTGCAGCCCGGCCCCGACGCGCTGCTGCACGCGCAGGACAAGGTCGTGATGCGCGAGCGGCTGACCGCGCTCGGCGTGCCCTGCCCGCGCTGGGCGCCGGTCGCGTCGGCCGCGGACCTGACCGCGTTCCTCGCCGCGTCGGGCGGGCGCGCCGTCGTCAAGACCGCCCGCGGCGGGTACGACGGCAAGGGTGTGCGGGTCGTGCGCGACGCCGCCGACGTGGCGGACTGGCTCGCCGCCGCGGCCGACGGCACCGGTCCGCGCCTGCTCGTCGAGGAGCTCGTGCCGTTCCGCCGCGAGCTCGCCGCCCTGGTCGCGCGCACGCCGTCCGGCGCGTCCGTCACGTGGCCCGTCGTCGAGTCGGTGCAGCGCGACGGGGTGTGCGCCGAGGTCGTCGCGCCGGCGCCCGACCTGGACCCCGCGACGGCCGCCGCGGCCGAGGACGTCGCGCGCCGCGTCGCCGAGGGGCTCGGCGTCACGGGCGTCCTCGCCGTCGAGATGTTCGAGGTGGCCGACCCGGACGGCGGCGTGCCGCGCGTGCTCGTCAACGAGCTCGCCATGCGCCCCCACAACTCGGGCCACTGGACGATCGACGGCGCCGTCACCAGCCAGTTCGAGCAGCACCTGCGCGCCGTGCTGGATCTGCCGCTCGGCGGCACCGCGTCGCGGGCGCCGTGGACCGTGATGGTCAACCTGCTCGGCAGCGACCTCGACGACCCCACCGACGCGCTGCCCGCCGTGCTCGCGGCGGACCCGGGCGCCAAGGTGCACCTGTACGGCAAGGCGGTGCGTCCCGGGCGCAAGCTCGGGCACGTCAACGTCAGCGGCCCCGACCTCGAGGACGTCCGCGCGCGTGCGCGGGCCGCCGTCGCGCTTCTGCGCGGCGAGGCGTCCGCACCGCGCGACGGAGGAACGGCATGAGCGGCACGCCCCTGGTCGGCATCGTCATGGGGTCCGACTCGGACTGGCCCGTCATGCAGGCGGCAGCCGAGGCGCTCGGGGAGTTCGGCGTCCCCGTCGAGGTGGACGTCGTCTCGGCGCACCGCCAGCCCGACAAGATGGTCGCGTACGGCCGGTCCGCCGCCGGGCGCGGCCTGCGCGCGGTCGTCGCCGGCGCCGGCGGGGCGGCCCACCTCCCGGGCATGCTCGCGGCCCTGACGCCGCTGCCCGTCATCGGCGTCCCCGTGCCGCTCGCGCACCTCGACGGCATGGACTCGCTGCTGTCCATCGTGCAGATGCCCGCCGGCGTGCCCGTGGCGACCGTCTCGGTCGGCGGCGCACGCAACGCCGGCCTGCTGGCGGTGCGGGTCCTGGCGGCCGGCACGGACGCGGAGGCGCTGCGCCTGCGCGAGGCGATGACGACGTTCCAGGACGGGCTGCGTGCCCAGGCCGACGCCAAGGGGGAGCGCCTGCGCGGGTTCGCGCAGCGACCGCCGACGGGCTTCACGGCCTGACGTCACCCGGTCGCGGGACGGTGCGGATCCGGCCGCGCCGGGCGCGGGCTCTCGCGGTGCGGGGGCGTGCGCGCGTGCCTACCGTCGTGGGGTGACGTCGGCCCCGCCCCGCCCCGCCGCGCCGGCCGCCGGCCCCGGCGCGCCCCCCGAG
>NZ_JBFTEP010000108.1:0-12554 GCF_047229365.1 Cellulomonas pasadenensis
CGTTCGGCCCCGGTGCGGCCGCCGGCGGCTCGGCGGGTGCGCCCCCGGCGGACCCGTGGGCGCCGTCCGCGGACGCCGCCGACGGCACGCCTCGTGAGCGCCGTCGCGTCAAGCCGTGGGTCTGGGGCACGGCCGCGGCCGTCACCGGCGTGCTCGTCGGCGGCGGCGTCGTCGCGGGCCTCACGCTCGAGGACGGCCCGCTCGCCGACGCCGGCTCGCAGAGCGCCTCGCTGGCCGACATCGGCCGGTCGACGACCGAGCAGGTGCCCGTCTCCGGCTCGTCCGCCGAGAACCCGGACTGGCAGGCCGTCTCGGCCGCGGTCCGCGACTCGGTCGTCGCCATCGAGGTCCGCACGCAGTCGGGCGGCTCGCAGGGCTCGGGCGTCATCGTCGACGACGACGCGCACGTGGTGACGAACAACCACGTCGTCTCCGCCGCCGCCGAGGGCGGCCAGGTGACCGTGACGCTCACCGACGGCCGCATCTTCGAGGCGGAGGTCGTCGGCACGGACGTCGCGACCGACCTGGCGGTGCTGCGCATCGTCGACGCCCCGGACGACCTGCAGGCCGCCGCGCTCGGCGACTCCGACGACGTCGCCGTCGGGTCGCCCGTCATGGCCGTCGGCAACCCGCTCGGCCTGGCGAACACGGTCACCACCGGCATCGTCTCGGCGCTCGACCGCCCGGTCTCCACCCAGGAGGACGCGCGCAGCGAGGCCGCCGTGACGAACGCGATCCAGATCGACGCCGCGGTCAACCCCGGCAACTCCGGCGGTCCGCTGTTCGACGCGCAGGGCCGCGTCATCGGCATCACGTCGTCGATCGCGACGCTGTCGCAGCAGTCCGGCTCGATCGGCCTCGGATTCGCGATCCCGGTCAACCTGACCAAGAACGTCGCGAGCCAGATCATCGAGGACGGGCAGGCGGAGCACGCGTTCCTCGGCGTCACGATGACGGACGGCACGGCCACCGCCGACGGGGTCACGCGCCGCGGCGCGGTCGTCCAGACCGTCCAGGAGGGCTCGCCGGCCGCGGAGGCGGGCGTGCAGCCGGACGACGTCATCGTCGCGATCGGCGACGACCCGGTGGGCGGCGCGGAGTCGCTGACGGCGTTCGTCCGCTCGCTGTCGTCGGGCGACGACGTGACGCTGACGGTCGTGCGCGGCGGCGCGACCACCGAGCTGGACGTCACGCTCTCCACGCGTCCCGACGCGCTCACCACCGACCCCGACCAGCAGGACGGGCAGCCGGGGCAGGGCGGCCAGGGCGGCCAGGGCCAGGGCCCCGGTGACCTGCCCGGCGGCCTCACCCCCGAGGAGCTGTGGGAGTGGTTCCAGCAGCAGCAGGGCCAGGGCTGACCTCCTGAGCACGGCGGGGGCGACCCCGCCCGACCGACCCGGGCTGCACGCCGTCACGGCGGCGCGCACGCCCGGCCCCCCCGTCGCCGACCCCCCGCGGCGACGGGACCGCAGGGCCCGTCGTGGGCATCCCCTCCCACGACGGGCCCTCGCGTGCGTCCGGGCTCGTCGGGTGCGGCGGCGAGCCGTCCCCGACGCCCGGTCCCGTCCGGGAGGGGTCAGTCGTCGCCGAGCGCGAACCGCATGGGCTCGAGCTTCGCGCGCGACTCCGCCAGCTCGGCGGCCGGGTCGGAGGCGGCGACGACGCCGCAGCCGGCGAACAGGCGCAGGCGGTGCGGGTCGGTGCGGTCGAGCTCCGCGGAGCGCAGCGCGATGCCCCACTCGCCGTCGCCGTCGGCGCCGAGCCAGCCGACCGGGCCGGCGTAGCGGCCGCGGTCCATGCCCTCGACGCGGGCGATGAGGCGGCGCGCCGCGTCGGTGGGCGTGCCGCAGACGGCGGCGGTGGGGTGCAGCGCGGCGGCCAGCGCCAGGGACGTGGGGTGCTCGCCGCCGTCGGGCGTCGCGAGGACGCCCGTCACGTCGGACGCGAGGTGCAGCACGTTGGGCAGTGACAGCACGAACGGCACGTCGGGCACGTTCCACGACGAGCCGAACGGCGCGAGGGCGCGCGCCACGGACGCGACGGCGTACTCGTGCTCCTCGAGGTCCTTCGACGAGTGCGCGAGGATCGCGGCGCGGCCCATGTCGGCGTCGTCGTCGCCCGTGCGCCGGATCGTGCCGGCGAGCACGCGCGACGTGACGAGCCCGCGCTCGGAGCGCACCAGCAGCTCCGGTGTCGCGCCGACGAGCCCGTCGACGCTGAACGTCCAGCAGGACCGGTACCGGTCGGCGAGGCGGTGCAGCGCCCACCGGACGTCGAGCGGGCGGGACGTGCGCGCCTCGACGTCGCGCGCGAGGACGACCTTGTCGACCTCGCCGTCGCGGATCGCGGCGACGCCGCGCGCGACGACGTCCAGCCAGTCGTCGGCGTCGACGGCGCCGTCGCGGTAGGTGACCTCGCCGGGCGGGCGCGGGTCGGTGCGCGGCGGGACGACGTCGCCCAGCCGGGGGTAGGCGCCCAGGCGCGCGGGGTCGGTGAGCGTGGTGAGCCAGGTGCGGCCGTCGCGGCGCCCGACGACCACGCGCGGCACGACGAGGACGCCGCCCGCGGCGGAGTCGTCGTCGAAGGCGAACGACGCGAACGCCACCGGGCCGGTGCCGGGCAGGCGGACCTCGTCGCGGACGATCGCGTGGTCGACGACCTCGCGCCACGCGCGCTCGGCGGCGGCGAACCGGTCGGGCCCGTGCACCTCGACGCGGGCGGCCTCGCCCCAGGCGACGAGCCCGTCGCCGCGGCGGACCCACGCGAGGGGGGCGTCGCCGGGCAGCAGGTCGAGCAGGTCGGCCGGGTCGGGGGCGTCGCCGGCGCGCGTCGGCAGGTCGTCGACGGCCACCGTGCGCACCACCAAGGGGTGGGGCAGGTGCCGCTGCCGGGGCAGGGGCAGGTGCCGCTGCGCGGGGGCGCCGCTCGACGTGCTCATCGCCAGCCAGGGTAGGACCTCGCGCACGCCCGGAGGGGCGGCGGGGGGCCGGTGGCGACGCACGTCACACCGCCGACGGGGCGACGGCGTCCGCCCGGCCTGGCCGTCCGGCGCCGACCTGCGACGATGGGCCCATGCCGCGCGCCACCCTCGACAAGGACCCCCGCGACGTCGCCGCGATGTTCGACGCCGTCGCGCACCGGTACGACGTGACGAACGACGTGATCTCCCTCGGGCAGGACCGCGCGTGGCGGCGCGCCACCCTCGCGGCCGTGGGGGCGCAGCGCGGGGAGACGGTGCTCGACCTCGCGGCCGGCACGGGGACGTCCAGCGAGCCGCTCGCCGACGCCGGCGTGCACGTCGTCCCGTGCGACCTGTCGACGGGGATGCTGGGGGTCGGCAAGCGCCGCCGGCCGGACCTGCCGTTCGTCGCGGGCGACGCGCTGCACCTGCCGTTCGCGGACGCGTCCTTCGACGCCGTCACCATCTCCTTCGGCCTGCGCAACGTGCCGGACCCGGACGTCGCGCTCGAGGAGATGCTGCGGGTGACGAAGCCGGGCGGCCGCCTCGTGGTCTGCGAGTTCTCGCGGCCGACGTTCGCCCCGTTCCGCGCCGTCTACACGAACTACCTCATGCGGGCGCTGCCGCCCGTGGCGCGGGCCGTGTCGAAGGAGCCGGACGCCTACGTCTACCTCGCCGAGTCGATCCGGGAGTGGCCCGACCAGCGGGCCCTCGGCCTGCTGCTCAAGCAGGCGGGGTGGGTCGACGTCGCGTACCGCAACCTGTCCGGCGGCATCGTCGCGCTGCACCGCGGCCGCCGCCCGTAGGGCGCGCAGCGGACGCGTCCGCGCAGGTCACGGGACCGACGTCCCGGTCCGCCCGCCAGGTAAGCCCTACCTTCGCAGACAGGTCGGGTGACGCTGGCTACACTCGCAGCGTCGCACGTGAACGACGTCACAAAGTGGGGTGGACGTGGTGGACGCAGCGCACGATGACGCCGACGTCATCGTCGTCGGTGCAGGCCCGGCAGGGGCCTCCGCGGCGTACCACTGCGCCGCCGCGGGTCTCGACGTGCTGCTCCTCGAGAAGGCGTCCTTCCCCCGCGACAAGATCTGCGGCGACGGCCTGACGCCCCGCGCGGTGGCCGAGCTCGTGCGCATGGGCGTTCCGATCCGCGAGCAGGACGGCTGGATCCGCAACAAGGGCCTGCGCGTGATCGGCGGCGGGCACCGCATCGAGCTGGAGTGGCCCGAGCTGTCGGTGTACCCGTCGTACGGGCTCGCCCGCGCGCGCACCTCTCTCGACCAGACGCTCGCCGAGCACGCGCGCGCCGCCGGCGCCAAGCTGCTCGAGCGCACGGCCGTCATCCGGCCCGTCCGCGACGAGCGCACGGGCCGCGTGTCGGGCGTGCGCGCCCGGTCCGTCGACCACGACGGGCGCCGCACGGTCGACGCCGGCGACGAGGTCACGTACCGCGCCCCGGTCGTCGTCGCCGCCGACGGCGTCTCCGCGCGCCTCGCGACCGCCGTGGGGCGCGTCAAGCGCGACGACCGGCCCATGGGCGTCGCCGTCCGGACGTACTTCCGGACGCCGCGCCACGACGACCCGTGGATGGAGTCGCACCTCGAGCTGTGGGACGGGGCGCCCGGCCGGTCGAACCTCATGCCGGGGTACGGCTGGATCTTCTCGCTGGGCGACGGCACGGCGAACGTGGGCCTCGGCTCGGTGAGCTCGACGGCCGCCGCGACCAAGGTCGACTACAAGGACCTGTTCGCGCGGTGGATGGCCAACGCCCCGGCCGAGTGGGAGTTCACGCCGGAGAACCAGGTCGGTCCCGTGCGCGGCGCCGCCCTGCCGATGGGCTTCAACCGCGGGCCGCTCTACGCGGACGGGCTGCTGCTGGCCGGCGACGCCGCCGGCATGGTCAGCCCGTTCAACGGCGAGGGCATCGCGTACGGCCTGCAGGCCGGACGCGTGGCCGCGGACGCGATCGCGCAGGGCCTCGCGCGCGGCTCCGTCGCCGGTCGTGAGCGCGCGCTCGCCACCTACCAGTCCCGCATGAAGGACGACCTGGGCGGCTACTACACGCTCGGCCGGCAGTTCGTGCGGCTGATCGAGCACCCGCAGGTGATGCGGCTGTGCACCCGGTACGGGCTGCCGCGGCCGCTGCTCATGCGGTTCGTGCTCAAGCTCCTGTCCGACTGCTACGAGCCGCGCGGCGGGGACGTGGTCGACCGCGTCATCGCCGGCCTGGCGAGGATCGCCCCGGCCGCCTGACCCGCACGACCCCGCACGACCCGCACCATCGACCCGCTCGCCCCGGCCCCGGCCGGACCTCGACGCCGAGGAGGACCGCACGATGACCAACCCGTACGTGCCGCTGCTGGTGCTGATGGGCATCGCCGCCGTGCTGGCCCTGGGCGGCGTGGGGGCGAGCGCGATCCTCGGCCCCAAGCGGTACAACCGCGCCAAGCTCGAGGCGTACGAGTGCGGCATCGAGCCGACGCCGCACGCGGTGGGCGGCGGGCGCTTCCCGATCAAGTACTACCTCGTCGCGATGACCTTCATCATCTTCGACATCGAGGTGGTCTTCCTCTACCCGTGGGCCGTGAGCTTCGCCGAGGTGGCCACGTTCGGCCTCGTCGCGATGCTCGCGTTCCTCGTCCTCATCACCGTGCCGTTCGTCTACGAGTGGAAGCGCGGCGGGTTCGAGTGGGACTGACCTCCGGCGGCACGACCGCACGCACCCCCGGCACCAGCACGACGACGGCACCGACGCCGCACCCGAGGAGGGGCTGACATGGGCATCGAGGAAGCGCCCTCGGGCTTCCTGCTGACGACGGTCGAGGACCTCGTCGGCTACTTCCGCAAGGGCTCGCTGTGGCCGGTGACGTTCGGCCTGGCGTGCTGCGCGATCGAGATGATGGCCACCGGCGCGAGCCGGTACGACATCTCCCGGTTCGGCATGGAGGTCTTCCGCGCGTCGCCGCGCCAGGCCGACCTCATGATCGTCGCGGGCCGCGTCAGCCAGAAGATGGCGCCGGTCGTGCGGCAGGTCTACGACCAGATGTCCGAGCCGAAGTGGGTGCTCTCGATGGGCGTCTGCGCGTCCAGCGGCGGCATGTTCAACAACTACGCGATCGTGCAGGGCGTCGACCACGTCGTGCCCGTCGACATCTACCTGCCCGGCTGCCCGCCGCGGCCGGAGATGCTCACCCACGCGATCCTCGCGCTGCACGACCAGATCCAGAACGCGCCGCTCGGCGTCAACCGCACGGAGGCGGCCGCGGCCGCCGAGGCAGCCGCGCTCGCCGCGACGCCGACCTCGCACATGACGGGGCTCCTGCGGTGACGCCGGAGCACGCACCCGAGAAGCGCCCGGCGGAGGGTGACGCGCCCGTGCCGGCGGGGGAGAAGGCCGACGCCGCGTCGGCCGTCAAGCCCGGCGCGGAGGGCACCGCCCCGGCGTCCGCCGTCGCGCAGCAGACGTCGGCCGCCGCGCTCGAGGCGGGGTCGCAGAACGTCGGCGCGGGCGCCGCGCGCACGCCGCTCGACATCGTCGACGTGCGGACCGGCATGTTCGGCGTCGCAGGCTCGGGCGACACGTCCGGCTACGGCGGGCTCGTGCGCACCGTCGCGATGCCCGGGCCGAGCGAGCGGCCGTACGGCGGCTGGTTCGACGAGGTCGTCGACGTGCTCACCGAGGTGCTCGACGAGTCCGGCACGGGCTTCGCGAACGCCGTCGAGTACGTGACGGTCGACCGCGAGGAGCTCACGCTGCACGTGCGGCGCGAGCACGTCGTCGAGGTCGCCCGCGCGCTGCGCGACGACCCGGACCTGCGGTTCGAGATGAGCCTGGGCGTCAGCGGCGTGCACTTCCCGCACGAGAGCGGCCGTGAGCTGCACGCCGTCTACCACGTCGTGTCGATCACCCACGGGCGCCGCCTGCGGTTCGAGGTCGCCGTCGCGGACGACGACCCGCACATCCCGTCCACCACGGCGGTGTACCCCGCCAACGACTGGCACGAGCGCGAGACCTGGGACTTCTTCGGCATCGTCTTCGACGGCCACCCGGGGCTCGCGCGCATCGAGATGCCCGACGACTGGCCGGGCCACCCGCAGCGCAAGGACTACCCCCTCGGGGGCATCCCGGTCGAGTACAAGGGCGCCTCCGTGCCGCCCCCGGACCAGCGGAGGTCGTACAGCTGATGACCGCCCCCACGTCGCACACCCCCCACGCCACGGCGCACGTCGTCGACGACGAGACCACCGGCCGGCCCACCTTCGAGGCGTCCGGCGGCGACTGGTCCGACATCGCCGAGGAGGCCGCGCGCCTCGGCGAGGAGCGCATCGTCGTCAACATGGGCCCGCAGCACCCGTCCACGCACGGCGTGCTCCGGCTCATGCTCGAGATCGACGGCGAGACCGTCACCGAGGCCCGTGCCGGCATCGGCTACCTGCACACGGGCATCGAGAAGAACATGGAGTACCGCACCTGGACCCAGGGCGTGACGTTCTGCACCCGCATGGACTACGTCGCCCCCCTGTTCCAGGAGGCGGCCTACTGCCTCGCGGTCGAGAAGCTGCTCGGCATCACGGACGACGTGCCCGAGCGGGCGACCGTCATCCGCGTGCTGATGATGGAGCTCAACCGCATCTCGTCCCACCTCGTGTGCCTCGCCACGGGCGGCAACGAGCTCGGCGCGACGACGATCATGACCGTCGGCTTCACCGCCCGCGAGCAGGTCCTCCAGGTCTTCGAGCTCGTCACGGGCCTGCGCATGAACCACGCGTACATCCGCCCCGGCGGCGTCGCGCAGGACGTGCCGCCCGGGTCGATCGACTCGGTGCGCGAGGCCCTGGTGCAGATGCGCCACTACTTCCGCCAGCTCGAGGACCTCATGCTGGCCAACCCGATCCTGCAGGCGCGCCTGAAGGACGTCGGGACGCTCAACCTCGCGGCGTGCACGGCGCTCGGCATCACCGGGCCCGTGCTGCGCTCGACCGGGCTGCCGTACGACGTGCGCAAGGCCGCGCCGTACTGCGGGTACGAGACCTACGACTTCGACGTGCCGGTCAACGACGGAGCCGACTCGTGGTCGCGCGTGCTGCTGCGCATGGAGGAGTGCTACCAGTCCATGCGGATCGTCGAGCAGTGCCTCGACCGGCTCGCCGCGCTGCCCGCGGGCGACGTGATGGTGCACGACAAGAAGATCGCCTGGCCCGCCCAGCTCGCCATCGGCACCGACGGCATGGGCAACTCGCTCGGCCACATCCGGGAGATCATGGGCACCTCGATGGAGGCCCTGATCCACCACTTCAAGCTGGTGACGGAGGGCTTCCGCGTCCCGGCCGGCCAGGTGTTCCAGACGGTCGAGCACCCGCGCGGCGAGCTCGGCGTGCACCTGGTGTCCGACGGCGGCACGAAGCCCTACCGGGCGCACTTCCGGGACCCGTCGTTCAACAACCTGCAGGCCGTCTCGATGATGTGCGAGGGCGGGCAGGTGGCCGACGTCGTCGTCGCCGTCGCGTCCCTCGACCCGGTGCTGGGAGGGGTGGACCGCTGATGTCGGTGCAGCACGAGACGCCGGCGGCGGACCCCGCCGGCCGGGTGCCGGGGGAGCGCCACGCCACCGGCTACGACGCCGCGACGCGCGAGCGCCTCGCGGCGGACGCGGCGCAGATCATGGCGCGCTACCCGCAGGAGCGTTCGGCCCTGCTGCCGATGCTGCACCTGGTGCAGGCGGAGGACGGCTACGTCAGCCCGCGCGGCATCGCGTTCTGCGCCGCGCAGCTGGGCCTGACGACGGCCGAGGTCTCGGCGGTCGCGACGTTCTACACGCAGTACAAGCGCCACCCCAACGGCACGTACACCGTGGGCGTCTGCACCAACACGCTGTGCGCGGTGATGGGCGGCGACGCCATCTGGGAGGAGCTCACGGAGCACCTCGGCGTCGACCACGACGAGACCACCGAGGACGGCGCGATCACGCTCGAGCGCATCGAGTGCAACGCGGCGTGCGACTACGCGCCGGTCGTGATGGTCAACTGGGAGTTCTTCGACGACCAGACGCCGGAGTCGGCGCGCGACGTGGTGGACCGCCTGCGCGAGGGCGTGCCCGTCGCCCCGACGCGCGGCGCCGCCTCGGTCTGCACCTTCCGGCAGATGAGCCGGGTCCTCGCCGGCTTCCCCGACGGCCGCGCCGACGAGGGCGTCGGCGCCGGCCCCGCGACGCTGCGCGGCACGCTGCTCGCCAAGGAGAAGGGCTGGCGCGCGCCGGACTTCCCCGACGTGCAGCACGTCGAGGGGCAGGTCTCCCCGTCGGGCGGCGCACCCGCCGGGCAGGCGCAGCCCGAGGACGCCAAGCCGGCCGCCACCGGCGCCGGTCCCACCCCGGCCGGTCAGCAGCCCGGTGCCGACCCCAAGGTCGGCGCCGAGGAGTCCAGCGCCCAGCGCCCGGCGACGACGCCGGCCGACTCCTCGCCCGAGGGTCAGCAGCGCCGGCAGCGCACCGACGACGCGAAGGAGTCGTGATGACGACCCTGGCACCCGTCCTGTCCGCGCACTGGGACGCGGACCGCTCGTGGACCCTGGCGACCTACGAGGAGCACGGCGGCTACCGCGGCCTGCGCCGCGCGCTGAACATGCAGCCGGCCGACGTCGTGACGATGGTCAAGGAGTCCGGCCTGCGCGGCCGTGGCGGCGCCGGGTTCCCCACGGGCATGAAGTGGGGCTTCCTGCCCGCGCCCGACGGCGGCCCGCGCTACCTCGTGGTCAACGCGGACGAGTCCGAGCCGGGCACCTGCAAGGACATCCCGCTCATGATGGCGAGCCCGCAGGCGCTCGTGGAGGGCGTGGCCATCACGTCCTACGCGATCGGCTGCACGCACGCGTTCATCTACGTGCGCGGCGAGGTGCTGCACGTGTACCGCCGCATGCTGCGCGCGGTCGAGGAGGCGTACGAGGCCGGCTACCTGGGCAAGGACGTCCTGGGCACGGGCGTCGACCTCGACGTCACCGTGCACGCGGGGGCCGGTGCGTACATCTGCGGCGAGGAGACGGCGCTGCTCGACTCCCTCGAGGGGCTGCGCGGTCAGCCGCGGCTCAAGCCGCCGTTCCCGGCGGTCGCCGGCCTGTACGCGCGCCCGACGGTCGTGAACAACGTCGAGTCCGTGGCGTCGGTGCCGGGCATCCTCGTCGGCGGCGCGTCGTGGTTCACGTCGATGGGGACCGAGCGCTCCGCCGGGCACGGGCTGTTCTCGCTGTCGGGCCACGTCGAGCGTCCCGGCCAGTACGAGGCGCCGCTCGGCATCACGTTGCGCGAGCTGCTCGACATGGCGGGCGGCGTCCGGGCGGGCCACGAGCTGAAGTTCTGGACGCCCGGCGGGTCGTCGACGCCGATCTTCACGGCCGAGCACCTCGACGTGCCGCTGGACTACGAGTCGGTCGGCAAGGCCGGCTCGATGCTCGGCACGCGCGCGCTGCAGATCTTCGACGAGACGGTGTCGGTGGTCCGCGCGGTCACGCGGTGGATGGCGTTCTACAAGCACGAGTCGTGCGGCAAGTGCACGCCGTGCCGCGAGGGCACGTTCTGGCTGCTGCAGGTGCTGCAGCGGCTCGAGGCCGGGCAGGGCACGAGCGGGGACATCGACCTGCTCCTCGACCTGTGCGACAACATCCTCGGCCGCTCCTTCTGCGCGCTCGGCGACGGGGCGACGAGCCCGGTCACGAGCGCCGTGAAGTACTTCCGGGAGGAGTTCGAGGCGGGCACGCACACGCCCGCCGACGTCCTCTTCCCGCCGGAGCGCAGCGCGCGCTTCGAGTACACGCCGCGTCGTCGCACGCAGCTCGCGGGGGTGCACGCATGACCATCACGACGCCCAACCGGCGCACCGACGCGCGCGCGGACGCGGCCACGCCGCTCGTCCCCGCCGCGCCCCCGGCGCACGAGCCGGAGCCCGAGGCGACCGTCACGTTCGAGATCGACGGCCTGGAGACGACGGTGCCCAAGGGCACGCTCGTCATCCGCGCCGCCGAGCGCCTCGGCATCCAGATCCCGCGGTTCTGCGACCACCCGCTGCTCGCGCCCGCCGGCGCGTGCCGGCAGTGCCTCGTCGAGGTGTGGGCGCCGGGCCGCGACGGCAACCTCGCCAAGATGCCGAAGCCCCAGGCCTCGTGCACGCTCGAGGCCACGCCCGGCATGCAGGTCAAGACGCAGCACACGTCGCCCGAGGCCGACAAGGCGCAGCACGGCGTCATGGAGCTGCTGCTCATCAACCACCCGCTCGACTGCCCGGTCTGCGACAAGGGCGGCGAGTGCCCCCTGCAGAACCAGGCGATGAGCAACGGGCGCACCGCGACGCGGTTCGTCGACGTCAAGCGGACGTTCCCCAAGCCCATCGCCGTCTCGACGCAGGTGCTGCTCGACCGCGAGCGCTGCGTGCTGTGCCAGCGGTGCACCCGGTTCTCCGAGGAGGTCGCCGGCGACGTCTGGATCGACCTGCAGAAGCGCGGCGCGCAGCAGCAGATCGGCACGTTCGACACCGAGGTGCTCGGGTTCGCGGGGGAGACGCCGGCCGGCGCCGCGACCCTCGACACGAGCGGCCGCCCGTTCTCGTCGTACTTCTCCGGCAACACGGTGCAGATCTGCCCGGTCGGCGCGCTGACGTCGGCCGCGTACCGGTTCCGCGCGCGCCCGTTCGACCTCGTGTCGACGCCGGGCATCGCGGAGCACGACAGCAACGGGTCGGCCATCCGCGTGGACCACCGCCGCGGCGTCGTGCTCCGGCGCCTCGCGGGCGAGGACCCGACCGTCAACCAGGAGTGGGTGACGGACAAGGACCGCTTCGCGTTCCGCTGGCAGTCGGCCGCCGACCGCATCACGACGCCGATGGTGCGCCGCCCGCAGG
This sequence comes from Cellulomonas pasadenensis, assembly GCF_047229365.1. Lineage (NCBI taxonomy): Bacteria > Bacillati > Actinomycetota > Actinomycetes > Micrococcales > Cellulomonadaceae > Cellulomonas > Cellulomonas pasadenensis. The sequence goes on from NZ_JBFTEP010000108.1 coordinate 11,849, forward strand.
GCGACGGCACGCGGGGCCCGCTCGAGCCGTGCAGCTGGTCGGAGGCGCTCGAGACCGCCGCGGTCGGCCTGCAGGCCGCGGTCGAGGCGGGTGCGGGCGTCGGCGTGCTGCCCGGCGGGCGCCTCACGCTCGAGGACGCCTACGCCTACGCCAAGCTCGCGCGCGTCGCGCTGCGCAGCAACGACGTCGACCACCGGTCGCGCCCGCACTCCGCGGAGGAGGAGGCGTTCCTCGGCCACGTGGTCGCGGGGCGCACGCTCACCGTCACGTTCGCCGACCTCGTCGCCGCGCCCACGGTGCTGTGCGTCGCGTACGAGCCGGAGGAGGAGGGCGGCATCGTCTTCCTTCGGCTGCGCGACCGCGTCGTCTCCGGCCGGACGCGCGTGCTGTCGGTCGCCCCGCTCGCGAGCCGCGGGCTCGAGCGCCTGGACGCCACGCTGCTGCGCGCCGCGCCCGGCACCGAGCCCGAGGTGATCGACGCGCTCGACGCGGGCGCGTCCGAGCCGCTGCTCGCCGACGCCGCCGGCGCGCTGGCCGCGGAGGGCGCGGTGATCCTCGTCGGGGAGCGCGCGGCCGAGGTGCCGGGTCTGCTGTCCGCGGTGCTCCGGCTCGCGGGGCGCACGGGGTCTCGTATACACATCTGACGCAGCCGACGGTGCCATGGATGGGGAGGTGGCGGGGGGGGGCGGGGGCGGGGGGGGGGGGG
>NZ_JBFTEP010000109.1:0-12432 GCF_047229365.1 Cellulomonas pasadenensis
GGGGGGGGGGGGGGGGGGGGGGGCGGGGGGGGGGTACGGGTGGGGGGGGGTGGGGGTGGTGCCGGGGGCGGGGTGGGGGTGCGGGTGGGGGGGGTGGTGGGCGTGGGGGGTGGGGGTGGGCGGGGGCTCCTGCGGCCCCGCCGGGGCGCCGCCGCCGCGCGCTGCGCAGGCGCGGTCACGGCACGTCGCGCCGCAGGCGCGCGGCGAGCTGCACCGCCCGGACCGCGGCAGCCGCCTTGTTCCGCGACTCCTCGTACTCCAGGGCGGGCACGGAGTCCGCGACGATGCCGCCGCCGGCCTGGACGCTGGCGCGCCCGTCACGGATGACGGCGGTGCGGATCGCGATGGCCATGTCCATGTCGCCCGCGAAGTCGAAGTAGCCCACCGTGCCGCCGTACACGCCGCGCCGGGCCGGCTCGATCTCGTCGATGAGCGCGATCGCGCGGGGCTTCGGGGCCCCGGAGAGCGTGCCCGCCGGGAACGTCGCCACGAGCGTCTGCAGCGCGGTCGCCCCCTGGCGCAGCCGTCCGACGACCGTCGAGCAGATGTGCATGATGTGCGAGAACCGCTTGACCGCCATGAACTCGACGACCTCGACGCTGGCCGGCTCGCACACCTTCACGAGGTCGTTGCGGGACAGGTCGACGAGCATGATGTGCTCGGCGCGCTCCTTCGGGTCCGCGAGCACCTCGTCCTGCAGCGCGCGGTCCTCCTCGGGCGTGGCGCCCCGCGGCCGCGAGCCCGCGATGGGGAACGTCACGACGTGCCCGTCCGTGACCTTGACGAGGGTCTCGGGGCTGGAGCCGACGACGGCGAAGTCGCGGCCGTCCGGGTCCTGCAGCGCGACCAGGTACATGTACGGGCTGGGGTTGATCGTGCGCAGCACGCGGTACACGTCGACCGGCTCGGCCGGGCAGTCGAGGTCCAGCCGCTGCGACAGGACGACCTGGAAGACGTCGCCGTCGCGGATCGCCTCCTGCCCCCGCCGCACCGCGTCCTCGAACTCGTCGCGCGTGCTGCGGAACTCGAGCTCCGGCTCGGGCAGCGTGGCGTCGAGCACGGAGGTCGCGGGCGGGGCCGGGCGGCGCAGGGCGTCCTGCATGGCGTCGAGGCGCGCCACCGCGTCGGCGTGCGCCTCGTCGACGCGCTCGTCGGTGGCGTCGAAGTTGATGGCGTTGGCGACGAGCCACACCGAGCCGTCGACGTGGTCGACGGCCGCCAGGTCGCTCGCGAGCAGGAGGGTCACGTCGGGCACGCCGAGCTCGTCGGGCGCCTGCGCCGGCAGCGTCGGCTCCCACTGCCGCACGACGTCCCACCCGAGCACGCCCACGAGCCCGCCGGTGAGCGGCGGCAGGCCGTCGACGGACGGCGTCCGCAGGACGTCGAGGGTGGTGGCGAGCACGTCCAGCACGGGTCCGTCGGTCGGCACGCCGACGGGGACGTCGCCCGTCCACGCGGCCTGCCCGTCGCGGACGGACAGCGTCGCGCGCGAGCGCACCCCGACGAAGGACCACCGGCCCCAGGAGCCGTCGGACTCCGCGGACTCCAGCACGAACGTGCCCGGCCGGCCGGCCGCGAGCGTGCGGTAGAGACCGACCGGCGTCACGTCGTCCGCGAGGAGGCGGCGGACCACCGGCACGACGCGGCGCGTCGGCGCCAGCGCACGGAACTCGTCGAGCGACGGCCACGTCGCGCCCCAGGGCAGGTCCGTGGCGGTCGCGCGGGGCGCGGCGGTGGCGGACGTCTGGGTCACGGGACGGCTCCTTCGGACGGTGCGGTCGGGTCCTGCTTCGTGGGGTCCTGCTTCGTCGGGTCCTGCTTCGTCGGGTCCTGCTCTGCGGGGCCGGAGTCGCCGGGGCGCGTGACGGGCAGCGGCCCGCCCGCCTCGAAGCACGTGCGGCTGCCGGTGTGGCACGCGGCGCCCACCTGGTCCACCGTCACGAGCACGGCGTCCCCGTCGCAGTCGAGGTCGACGGAGCGGACGTGCTGGACGTGGCCGGACGTGTCGCCCTTGCGCCAGTACTCCTGCCGCGAGCGGCTCCAGAACGTCACGCGACCGGTCGTGAGCGTGCGGTGCAGCGCCTCGTCGTCCATCCAGCCGAGCATGAGGACCTCGCGCGTGTCGTGCTGCTGCACGATCGCGGCGACCAGGCCCGACGCGTCGCGGCGCAGGCGCGCGGCGACGGCGGGGTCGAGGCTGCTGGGGCGCGGGACCGGGGCGGACGAGGAGGCGTCGACGGGCACCGGACGATCCTGCCACGCGGCACCGGGCGGTCCGCGCGCGCGACCGCCGTCGCGGTCAGCGGGTCTGCGCCACCCAGGCCGCGTGCATCCCGGCGTACTGGCCGCCCCGCGTGACGAGCGTCGCGTGGTCACCCACCTCGACCACCTCGCCGGCGTGCACCACGACGACCAGGTCGGCGGCCTCCGCGGTCGACAGCCGGTGCGCGATCGTCAGCGTCGTGCGGCCGCGGGCCAGCTCCCGGAGCGCCCGCGCGATGCGGACCTCGGCGACGGGGTCGACGGCGGACGTCGCCTCGTCGAGCAGGAGCAGGTCGCCGTCGGCGAGCCGCGCACGGGCCAGGGCCACCAGCTGGCGCTCCCCCGCCGACAGCATCTCGCCGCGCTGCCCGACCGGGGTGGCCAGGCCCTGGGGCAGCTCGTCGACCCACGCGTCCAGGCCGAGCTCCTCGACCGCGGCGCGGACGCGCGACTCCACGTCGGTCTCGCCGTCGCGCAGGCCGTACGCCACGTTCTCCGCGAGCGTGCCGTCGAACAGGAAGCCCTCCTGCGGGACGAGCACGACCCGGCGGCGCAGGTCCGTGCCGCGCACCTCGCGCAGGTCGACCCCGTCGAGCCGCACCGCACCCGTGGTGGGGTCCATGAACCGCGCGACGAGCTTCGCGAGGGTCGTCTTGCCGGACCCCGTCGCGCCGACGACCGCCACGGCCGTCCCCGCGGGCACGTCCAGCGTGACGTCCCGCAGGACCGGCGGGCCGTCCGGGTACGCGTAGCCGACGTGGTCGAACGTCAGGGTCGCGGGCCCGCGCGGGCTGGGCCGGCCGGCGTCGCCGGGGTCGGCCACGTCGACGGGAGTCTCGAGCACGCCGAGCACGCGGCGCCACCCGGCGACGGCGTTCTGCAGCTCGTTGAGGATCTCCGTCGCCATCTGCACCGGCCCGGTGAACAGCTGCACGAGGAAGAGGAAGGCCAGCACCCGCCCGACGCTCAGGTCGCCGAGGACGCCCAGCCACGTGCCCGCCACGACGACCGCCGCGAGCACCAGGTTCGCGACCAGCACGCCGGAGGAGAAGACCACCGCGACGAGGTTCTGCGCCTTGACCATCGCGTCGCGCGTCGCGCGCACAGCCGCGTCGATGCGGCGCTGCGTGCGGGTCGCGACGCCGTACGAGCGGATCGTCTCCGCGCCGACCACGGCCTCCGACACCGCGCCGAGCATCGCGCCGTACCGCTCGCGGACCCGGCCGTAGCGGGCGTTGACGCCCTTCTGCAGGCGCGGCAGCACGACGAGCAGCGGCACGAAGCAGAGCCACACGAGCAGCGTCAGCTGCCACGAGTAGACCGCCATCAGGGCCGTCGCGACGCCGATCTGGAGCAGCGAGACGAGCAGCATGATGCCGCCCCACTGGACGAACATCGAGATCGTGTCGACGTCCGAGGTGACGCGCGAGACGAGCGACCCGCGCCGCTCGCTGCCCTGCGTCAGCACGGACAGGTCGTGCACGTGCCGGAACGCGCGCGTGCGCAGGGTCAGCAGCCCGCTCTCGCTCGACCGGAACAGCCGCACGTTGACGCCCGCGGAGCAGGCGGCGCCGACGAGCAGGCCGCCCGCCGCGAGGCCGACGAGCGCCGCGACCCGGCCGACGTCCACGCCGGCCGGCGCGAGGATGCCCGTGTCGACCGTCTGCTGCACCGCCACCGGCACGAGGACGCGCGCGAGCGCGGCGACGACGGCGAGCCCGAGCGTGCCGAGCAGGCCGTGCAGCAGCTCGGGCGACACCTGCACGCCGCGGCGCAGGGTCGCCAGGACGCCCAGCGTGCTCGCCGGCGCCATGCGCGCGTCCGTGCGGGCGGTGCCGTCCGCCGCGGTCCCGCTCATCGCCGTCCTCCCCCGGTGCGTGCGTCGTCGCGTCCCGCTGCCGCGTCGCCCGCTGCCTGCGTCGCGCCGTCCCGCGGCCCCGCGCCGGAGCCGTCCGGCACGTCGTCGACGTCCTCCTCGGCCGCGCGCGCGTCGGCCCGCTCGCGGTCCCGGCGCGCCGTCTCCTGCTCGTAGGCCGTGGCGAGCGCGGCGTACCCGGGGTCGCGCCCGAGCAGCTCCGCGTGGGTGCCGCGGTCGACGACCCGGCCCGCCTCGAGGTGCAGGACCTCGTCGGCCAGCAGGACGGACGACATGCGGTACGCGACCAGCAGCACCGTGGGCACGTGCGTGTCGCCGGCGGAGCGCAGGCCCGTGAGGATGTCCCGCTCCACGCGCGGGTCGACCGCCGAGGTGGCGTCGTCGAGGACGAGGACCCGCGGCCGGCGCACGAGCGCGCGGGCCAGGGCGAGCCGCTGCCGCTGGCCTCCGGAGAGGTTCGCACCGCGCTCGCCCAGGGGGGCGTCGAGCCCGCCCGGCAGGGCGCGGACCACGTCGTCGACCCGCGCGGTGCGCAGCGCCCGCCACACCTCGTCGTCCGACGGCGCGCCGGGGTCGTCCGCGTCGGCGAGCGTGACGTTGCCGCGGACGGTGTCCTCGAACACGAAGGTCGACTGGCTGACGTACGCCACCTGGGCCGCGAGGTCGGCGGCGTCGACCGTCCGCACGTCGCGCCCGTCGACCTCCACGACGCCCGCCGACGGGTCCGCGAGGCGCGGCACCAGCCCGACGAGTGTCGTCTTGCCGGAGCCCGTCGGGCCGACCACCGCCAGCGTGCGGCCGGGGGCGACGTGCAGGTCGACCGCGTGCAGCAGCTCGGCCTCGCCGTCCGCCGCGGGCACGCGGAGCGTGACCCCGCGCAGGCGCACGTCCGCACCGCCGGCGCCGTCCGGCAGACGCGCGCCGCCGTCGACCGGGACGCCGTGCGCGTCGAGCACCCGCGCGATGCGGTCGTGGCCCACGAGACCGCGGGGCAGCTCGCCGAGCACCCAGCCGAACGCGCGCACCGGCACGGCGAGCAGCGTCAGCAGGTAGGCGGCGCCGACGACGTCGCCGGTGCCGATCGCGCCCGACGCGACGCGCTGCGTGCCCACCAGCAGCACCAGCAGCGTGCCCAGGTTCGGCAGGAGGTCGATGACGGGGTCGAACACCGCGCGGACGACGCCGACGCGGACGTTCGCGTCCCGCAGCTGCCGCGCCCGCGCGCCGAAGCGCGCCTCCTCGCGGTCCTCGGTGCCGAGCGACTTGACGAGCGACGCCGCCTCGAAGCTCTCGTGCGCGATGTCCGCGACCTCGGCGCGCAGCTGCTGCGCGCGCGTGATCGCCGGCGTCATCCGGCGCTGGAAGACGAGGTTGGCGACGACGGCCAGCGGCAGCACCACGAGCGCGGCGAGCGCGAGCCAGACGTCGGTGCGCAGCAGCGCAGCCGTCGCGACGACGATCATCACGACCACTCCGAGCGCGAACGGCAGCGGGTTGAAGACTCCCGTCGCGGCCTCCACGTCGGACCCGGCGTTCGACAGCAGCTGCCCCGTGGGGTGGCGCCGGTGCCACGTCATGGGCAGGCGCAGGTACTGGCGCGTGACGGCACGGCGGTGGTCCGCCTGGATGTCGGCGACGCCGATGCCCGCGAAGACGCGGCGCAGGGCGACGGCGACCGCCAGGGTCAGCGCGACGAGGGCCATCGCCACGCCGGCGACCCAGATGCGCCCCCGTGCGTCGGTCGAGCCCTCGATGGCGGGGACCACCACGGCGTCGGTCGCCCACGCGAGCACGCGGCTCACGCCGACGGTGGCGGCGCCGAACACGGCCGAGGTGAGGACCGCGAGGACGTAGGTGCGCGGCTGGGAGCGCATGCCGCGCCAGACCAGGGCCGCCGACCGCCGGGTCGCCGACCCCTGCAGCGCCGCGGGGGTCGACTGGGCGCGCGTGGGCACAGCTGTCTCACTCTCCTGCTGACGGGGACCTCGTCATCCTCTCACGCGACCACCGCTGCGCCCGGTGGCCCGCCGCGTGGCACGATCCGTGCCATGACCTGGCACGAGACCGAGCGCGCATGGCTGGCCGACACCCTGCGCGCCACCGCCTACGACGCACCCACGCTGTGCGCAGGCTGGCAGGCGCGTCACCTCGCCGCGCACCTCGTGCTGCGCGAGCGCGCGCCGCGCGCGGGGGCGGGCGCCGTGGGGACCGCCGCCACCCGGGGGCCCGGCGCGGCGACGGAGCGGCTCGCGGCGACGGTCGAGGGGCCGGCCGACTACGCGGCGCTGGTCGACACGTTCGCCGCACCGCCGCCCCGCTGGAGCCCGCTCGCGTGGGCGGGCGACGCGGTCAACGCGTCCGAGTACTTCATCCACACCGAGGACCTGCGCCGCGGTGCGGGACCGGTCGGGCCGCGCGCGCTGCCGGACGGGCTGCGGGACCTGCTGTGGGGCCAGCTGCTGCGGATGGCCCCCGTGCGGCTGCGCCGGCTCGGCCCGGGCGTCGTGCTGGTGCGTCCCGACGACCTCCGGTCCGCCGTGCACCGCGCGCGCGGCGGCCACGGCACGGTGGTGCTGCGCGGCGAGGTCGGCGAGCTCGTGCTCGCGGTCTCGGGGCGCCTGCAGGCGGCCGACGTGACGGTCGAGGGGGCACCCGACGACGTCGCCGCGGTGCGCGAGCTGCTCACCGGGCCCTGACGGCCGGTGCGGTGAGTGCGGTGCGTGTGGCGCGGGCTCAGCGCACCTCGACGCCGGCGGCCCGCAGCGCGTCCTTGACCTGCCCGACCGTGAGCGTGCCGAAGTGGAACACGCTCGCCGCGAGCACGGCGTCCACGCCCGCCCGCGCCACGTCGACGAAGTGCTGCGCCGCACCGGCCCCGCCCGAGGCGATGAGCGGCACGCGCACGACTGCACGCACGTCGCGGATCATGTCGAGGTCGAACCCGGCGGTCGTGCCGTCGGCGTCCATCGAGTTCAGCAGCACCTCGCCGACGCCGAGCTCGACCGCCCGCCGGGCCCAGGCGACGGCGTCGAGGCCGGTGCCGCGGCGGCCGCCGTGCGTGGTCACCTCGTAGCCGGAGTCGGTGCGCGTCTCCCCCGTCACGCGCCGCGCGTCGACGGACAGCACGAGCACCTGCGAGCCGAAGCGGTCCGCGATCTCGGTGATGAGCTCCGGCCGCGCGATGGCGGCGGTGTTGACGCCCACCTTGTCGGCGCCGGCCCGCAGCAGCCGGTCGACGTCGTCCGCCGACCGGACGCCGCCGCCCACCGTGAGGGGCACGAAGACCTCCTCGGCCGTGCGCCGCACGACGTCGTACGTCGTCTCCCGGTCGCCCGACGACGCCGACACGTCGAGGAAGGTCACCTCGTCGGCGCCCTCGGCGTCGTAGCGGCGCGCCAGCTCGACCGGGTCGCCGGCGTCGCGCAGGTTCGCGAAGTTGACGCCCTTGACGACGCGTCCGGCGTCGACGTCGAGGCAGGGGATCACCCGCAGCGCGAGACTCATCGGGACGCCTCCGCGGGGTTGCCGGTCGCGAGGATGTCGATCACGAAGACGACCGTCTGCCCCGCGAGGTCCTCGGCGTCGGTGACGCCCAGCGGGTAGCTCGGCGGCACGACGAGCATCACCTGGCTGCCGGCGGGCTGGTCGACGAGCCCCTCGGCCCACGCCTGCACGTCGGACAGGAGGAAGGACACCGGAAGTCCTCGGGTCCAGGACGCGTCGAACAGCTCGCCGCTCTCCCACGCGAACCCGCTGTACTGCACGGTGATCACGTCGCCGGGTGCGACCTGCGGGCCGGTGCCGCGCAGCAGCGGCTCCACGACCAGGTCGGCCGGGGGCGGCGTGCCCGTCGGCGTCAGCGACGGCGAGCCGTCCTCGGCGGTCGTGACGGCCGGCAGCGCCGGGTTCGGCGCGAGCGGCTCGCCGACCGCGCGCGTCGGCAGCACGTCGAGGACGGTCACGGTCGGGTAGTCGGCGCCCTGCCCGCCGGGCGCCACCTGCAGCAGCCGCGCCCCGACCTGGTGCCCGCGCAGCGTCTCGTACAGGTCGGTGCCGAGGTCCTCCTCGGTCAGCAGGCGCGGCGTCGGGCTGGTCGAGTAGCTCTCCTTGACGAGGCTCGCGTCCGTGGCGTTCTCCAGCCAGAAGTCGATGAGCACGGGTCCGCCGTCGACCAGCTCCGCGCCGGTCCCCGGCCACACCGTCTCGCGGTGCGTCGCGTCGACGGTGAGGGGCGTCAGGTACGTGACGGTGGGCGCGTCGCCGGGGCCGCCGGTCACGGTGACCTCCGGGTCGGCCGTCGTCGGGGTGCTCCCGCACGCCGCCAGCAGCAGCGTCAGGACGGCCAGCGCCGCCACCCGGCGGGCACCCGCCACTCGCGCCACGTCGTGTCCTCTCGCGTCTGCGGGCCGCGAGGCGGGACGCGCGTCGCGGCGGCACGCGCCCGTGCCGGGCGGTGCGGGGCCTCACTGTACGTGCCGGTCCGGTGCCCGCGGGCGCGCGCCCGGGGCCCGGCGTCACGCCGCGGACGTCACATCGACTCGATCAGCCGGTCGACGCGCTCGTCCACGCTGCGGAACGGGTCCTTGCACAGCACGGTCCGCTGCGCCTGGTCGTTGAGCTTGAGGTGCACCCAGTCGACCGTGTAGTCGCGGCGGGCGTCCTGGGCGGCCCGCACGAAGTCGCCGCGCAGCTTCGCGCGGGTCGTCTGCGGCGGTACGGCGGTCGCCTCGAAGACGTCGAGGTCGGTGGTGACGCGCTCGACGAGCCCGCGCGCGGCCATGAGGTTGTACAGCCCCTCGGTGCGCGAGATGTCGTGGTACGCCAGGTCGAGGCGCTGCACGCGGACGTCCGACAGCTCCAGACCGTGCTTGGCGCGGTACCGCTCGATCATCCGGTACTTGATCACCCAGTCGAGCTCGCGCTCGACGAGCGACAGGTCGCCCGTGCGCAGCGCCCGCAGGCCCCGCTCCCACAGGTCGAGCACCTGCTTCGTCTCCGGCGACGGGCCGACCTCGGCGGCGACGAAGTCCGACACCCGCGCGAGGTACTCCTCCTGCAGGTCGATCGCCGTGACCGTGCGCCCCGACGCCAGCGTGACCTGCTGCTGCCCGGTCATGTCGTGGCTGATCTCGCGGATCGCGCGGATCGGGTTCTCCAGCGTCAGGTCGCGCATGGGGACGCCGGCCTCGACGAGCCGCAGCAGCAGGTCGGTCGAGGCGACCTTCAGCATGGTCGTCGGCTCCGCCATCGACGAGTCGCCGACGATGACGTGCAGGCGCCGGTAGTGCTCGGCGTCCGCGTGCGGCTCGTCGCGGGTGTTGATGATGGGGCGCGACCGCGTCGTGGCGCTCGAGACCGCCTCCCAGATGTGGTCGGCGCGCTGCGACAGGCAGTAGACGGCTCCCCGCGGCGTGGCGAGCACCTTCCCCGCGCCCGTGAGGACCTGCCGGGTGATGAGGAACGGCACCAGCACGTCCGACAGCCGCGCGAAGTCGCCCTGCCGGCGCACCAGGTAGTTCTCGTGGCAGCCGTAGGAGTTGCCGGCCGAGTCCGTGTTGTTCTTGAACAGGTGGATGCGTCCCGGCAGCCCCTCGTGCTCCAGCCGCTGCTGCGCGTCGGCGACCAGCCCCTCGAGGATGCGCTCGCCCGCCCGGTCGTGCGTGACCAGCTGACGCCAGTCGTCGCACTCCGCGGTCGCGTACTCGGGGTGCGAGCCCACGTCGAGGTACAGCCGCGAGCCGTTGCGCAGGAAGACGTTCGAGGAGCGCCCCCACGCGACCACCTTGCGGAACAGGTAGCGCGCCACCTCGTCCGCGGACAGCCCGCGCCCGTCCTGCGCCGCGCACGTCACGCCGTACTCGGTCTCCAGACCGAAGATCCGCCTGTCCACGCGTGCCTCCCGTTCCTCGCGCCACCGCGCCCCACCGGCGCGGTCGGTGCCGTCGCTCAGGCCGTCGACGCCCCGAGCACGTCCTCCAGCAGCGCACCCGTCAGCCGGCGGAACGCCCGCCGCGGGCGCGTGCGGTCGAGCACCGCCACCTCGAGCTGACCGGCGCCGAGGGTCCGCGGCTCGCCGTCGTCCGGCGCCGAGCCGAGCACCCGCACCGCGAGCCCCAGGACCTCGGACAGGGTCATCCCCGGGCGCCAGCCGCCCTCGAGGAGCCCCGCGAGCCGGTCGGCCTGCCCGCCCATGACGACCCAGCCGTGCTCGTCCGTGACCGACCCGTCGTACGACAGGCGGTAGATCTGGTCGCCCGCGGGCTCGCGCCCGACCTCGACGACGACGAGCTCGACCTCGAGCGGCTTCGACTCGGTGGTGAACACCGTGCCGAGGGTCTGGGCGTACGCGTTCGCCAGGCCGCGCGCCGTGACGTCGACGCGGTCGTAGGAGTAGCCGCGCAGGTCCGCGTAGCGCACACCCGCGACCCGCAGGTTCTCGAACTCGTTGTACTTGCCCACCGCGGCGAACGCGATGCGGTCGTAGATCTCCGAGATCTTGTGCAGCGCCCGGGACGGGTTCTCGGTGGCGAACGCGATGCCGTCGTCGTACTGCAGCACCACGACGGAGCGCCCCCGGGCGATGCCCTTGCGCGCGTAGTCGGCCCGGTCCTTCATCAGCTGCTCGGGCGAGACGTAGAACGGCATGCTCATCGGCCGACCTCCCCCGCACCCGCGCCGCCGACGCGCCGCTCGGTCTCGATGCCCTCCGCGACGGCCGCGAGGTCGTCGTCCGGCACCCGCAGGTACCCCGCCTCCGTCACCGTCGCGACGACCGGCCAGATGCGCCGGACGCGGTCCGGCCCCCCGGTCGCCGAGTCGTCGTCCGCCGCGTCGACGAGCGCCTCGACCGCGACGCGCACCGCGCCCGCGGCGTCGAGCCCGCGGCGCCACCGCTTCTTCAGCGAGCCGCGCGCGAACACGGAGCCCGAGCCGACCGCGTGATGGTCCTGCTCCTCGTAGCGCCCGCCGGTGACGTCGTACGAGAACAGCCGGCCGACGCCGCGGTCCAGGTCGTAGCCGCCGAACAGGGGCACGACGGCCAGGCCCTGCATGGCGAGCCCGAGGTTCCCGCGGATCATCGTGGCGAGCCGGTTCGCCTTGCCGTCCAGCGACAGGAGGCTGCCCTCGATCTTCTCGTAGTGCTCGAGCTCCAGCTGGAAGAGCCGGACCAGCTCGATGGCCAGCCCCGCCGTGCCGGCGATGCCGACCGCGGAGAACTCGTCCGCCGGGAACACCTTCTCGATGTGCCGGCTCGCGATCATCGAACCCATCGTGGCGCGGCGGTCGCCCGCCATGACGACGCCGCCCTCGAACGTCAGCGCGACGATCGTCGTGGCGTGCGGCACGGCGAGCTCACCCGTGGGCAGGGGCCGGTTGCCCGGCAGCAGCTCCGGCGCGTGGCCGGAGAGGAACTCGACGAACGACGACGTACCGGGGGTGGTGAAGGCGTGCGGCAGCCGGCCGGACGCCGCGGACGAGGCGGACGACGTCATCGGCGCTCACTGACCGCCCTTCTGCACGAACCCGCGCACGAACTGCTCGGCGTTGGACTCCAGGACGTCGTCGATCTCCTCGAGGAGCGCGTCGACCTCGGCGTCACGGTCCTGCGCGCTCGGAGCCGTGGGCGTCGGCGTGCCCGGCTCGTCGACCGGCTCGTCGTCCTCGCGGCGCCTGACGTGTTCCTGACCAGCCATGGTGACCTCCTGCTCCCGGGCCGGCGCGTCCCGCGCGCCCGCCCGACCCACCCTAGGCCCATCCCCCCGGACGTCGCAGCGACCGCGCGCGGACGGGTGGACGACGCGCGCCGCGGCTGTGGACGACGGCCGGCGGGCGACCACCGCTGGCACGATGCGCCCATGCCCCCTCCGGTGCCCACCGACACCGTGCACGCCCGCTCCCTGCGCGCGCTGCTCGACGCGACACGCTGCCCCGCGTGCGCCGCGACGCTCCCCGGCCCGCGGTGCGCCGGTTGCGGGCTCGACGTCTCGACGCCCGAGGCGGCGCTGCTCTGGCAGGACAGCGTCGCCGCCGCCGACGCCCTGCGGCGGCGGGAGGAGCGCATCGCCGCGATGCGGACCGCGGCGGCACGCCGCGAGGCGGTGCGCGCGACGGCGGCCCCGGACGAGGTCGCGCTGCGCGCGCGGGACGCGCGCACGGCCTGGGCGCCGCCGACCGCGGCGACGCGCTGGTCGCCGCCGAGCCCGGCGTCCTCCACCGTCGGTGCCGTGCCCCACCCGGCGCCCACCGGCACCCCCGCCGCGTCGGGCGCCGTCCCGGCGTCCTCGGTACCCGCC
>NZ_JBFTEP010000110.1:0-12396 GCF_047229365.1 Cellulomonas pasadenensis
GGCCCAGCCCGTCCCGGACGCGCTCGCGACCCCCGTGGCGCCGCTGCCGCCGCCGCCCGCGGCGACGCCGGAGGCCCTCTCGCCCGGGGCGCACGACGAGCTCGTGGAGCTCGAGCACACCCGCGTGCGGGACCCCGCGCAGCTGCGGCGCCGGGCGGTCACGCTCGCCCTGCTGTTCGACACGGGCCCGCGCGTGCGGGTCGTCGGCCGCGGTCTCGCGGGCCGCGGCCCGCGCGCCGAGGACGGGTCGGACATCCTGCACGTCGTCGCGGTCGACGACCCGTCCCGGTCGGTGTCGCGGGTGCACCTCGAGTTCGGGCCGGAGGCGCCGGCGCACGCGGACGACGTCGCGGGCGTGTGGGTGCTCGACCGCGGGTCGACGAACGGCACGGTCGTGGTCGCGCCGGACGGCGACGCGCGGGTGCTGCCCCCCGGCACGCGGGCGGTCGTGCGCGCGGGCTGGACGGTCCGGCTGGGGGAGCGGGTCGTGCGCGTCGAGGACGACTGACCGCTCCGGCCGGGGCCGGGGATCGGCCCCTGCGACGTCAGCGCGCCGTCGCGGCCCCCGGGTCGACCGTCGCGGGCGGCACCGCGGCCGCGTCACGTCCGCGCGCGGCGAGGCGGGTCGCCCGCGCCGAGCGCAGCCCGTCGACGCTCAGCACGACCAGCGCGAGCCACACCAGCCCGAAGCCCCACCACCGGGCGGGCGGCATCTCCTCGTGCACGACGAGCACGCCGATGGCGAGCTGCAGCACGGGCGCGAGGTACTGCAGCATCCCGACGACCGAGAGCGGGAGGCGCCGTGCCGCGGAGTTGAACAGCAGCAGGGGCACGGCGGTGAGCACGCCGGAGGCGGCCAGCCCGGCGGCGTGCCAGCCGCCGTGCGCGCCCCACGTCCCGCCGCCGGCGGCGTGCAGCCACACGAGGTAGCCGACCGCGACGGGGACGAGCACGGCCGTCTCGGCGGCGAGCCCGGGCAGGGCGGGGACGCGCGCCCCGACGGTGCTCTTGATGAGCCCGTACACGCCGAAGCTGGCGGCCAGCGTGAGCGCGATCCACGGCAGCCGTCCGAGCCCGGCGGTGATGACGACGACGGCGGCGGCGCCGAGACCGAGCGCGACCCACTGCACGGTGCGCAGCCGCTCGCCGAGGACGAGGACGGCCAGCCCCACGGTGACGAGCGGGTTGATGAAGTACCCGAGCGCGGCGTCGACGACGTGCCCGGTGGTGACGCCGTGCACGAACACGAGCCAGTTCACGGCGAGCAGCACCGCCGCGAGCGTCAGCCGGGCCAGCAGGCGCCCGTCGCGCAGGAGTGAACCGAACACGCCCCACGAGCGGGTCGCGAGCAGCAGGACGACGCAGAAGAGCAGCGACCACACGACGCGGTGCGCGATGATCTCGACCGGCCCGGCGGGGGCGAGCAGCGGGAAGTAGAGCGGCAGGCCGCCCCACAGCACGTAGGCGCCGACCCCGGCGGCGAGGCCGGCCCGGCGGTCGGGGGCGGGGGCGTCGGGCACACGTCACTGTAGGCGCGGCGCGCGACGTCGCGGACCGCGGGGCGCCGGACCGGTTGACGGTGACGCGGGTCACGCCTAGTGTCGCGTTTCAGCAAGTTGCGTACGTCACGCAAGCAGTTGCGACTCCGTCGTCGCGATGACGTGCGTGCGCCCCGGACGTCACGACGGCCGGGTCACCTCCTCCACCGCGACGCGCCCGGCACGGGCGCGTCGCCTGCCCGGTGCAGCGCCGCGCCGGGCGAGCCGCCCGACGCCGTCGTCGGGCACGACCCGAGGAGACCCCGTGCCCGCAGCACCCCCGCTTCGCCGTCGCCGCCCGCTCGCGGCGACGCTCGCGGCCCTGACCGCCGTCGCGCTGACCGCCGTCGGCGCCGTCGGCTCCGTCGCGTCCGCACCGCCCGCGCAGGCGGGCCCGCCCGGCGACCGGCCCGGCGTGAACCTCTTCCAGTGGACGTGGGACGCGATCGCCCGCGAGTGCACCGACGTCCTCGGCCCTGCCGGGTACGGCTGGGTGCAGACGTCGCCGCCGAACGAGCACGCCGTCGTCGGCGGTCAGTGGTGGACGTCGTACCAGCCGGTCAGCTACCGCATCGAGTCCAAGCTCGGCACGCGCGCGGAGTACGCGGCCATGGTGTCCGCGTGCCGGTCGGCGGGCGTGAGCGTGATCGCCGACGTGGTGGTCAACCACATGAGCGGCCAGACGGGCGGCACCGGCTGGGCCGGGACGACGTTCTCGACCGAGCGGTACCCCGGCCCGGCCGGCGGGTACGGCCCGCAGGACTTCCACGACTGCCGCACGAACATCGCGAGCTACCAGGACCGCTACCAGGTGCAGAACTGCCGCCTCGTCGGGCTGCAGGACCTGCGCACGGAGTCGGAGTACGTGCGCCAGGAGATCGCGGACTACCTCGACGACCTCATCTCGCTCGGGGTGCGCGGGTTCCGCGTCGACGCGGCCAAGCACATCCCGGCGGCGGACCTGGAGGCGATCCGGGCGAGGCTGTCCGACCGCAGCGTCTTCGTCGTGCACGAGGTGATCGGCGCCGGCGGCGAGCCGATCCAGCCGAGCGAGTACCTCGGCTCGGGCGACTCGCACGAGTTCGGCTATGCCCGGCACCTCAAGGGACGGTTCCAGGCGAACGAGCTGGCGAGCCTGCGGACGCTCTCGAGCCAGCCGTGGCTCCTGCCGTCCGACCGCGCGGGCGTCTTCGTCGACAACCACGACACCGAGCGCAACGGCGAGACCCTCAGCCACAGGAGCGGCTCCGACTACCGCATCGCCAACGTCTTCCAGCTCGCGTACCCCTACGGCTGGCCGACGGTCTACTCCGGCTACGCGTTCAGCGACCACGACGCCGGGGCGCCGTCGGAGGCGAACGGCGCCGTGCGCGACGCGGTCTGCGGGCAGGGCACGTGGACGTGCGCGCACCGCTGGAACGAGACCGCGCACATGGTGGGCTTCCGCAACGCGGTGGCCGGCACCGGCGTGACGGACTGGTGGGACGACGGCGGCAGCCGGATCGCGTTCGGGCGGGGGAGCGCCGGGTACGTCGCGATCAACGCGGGCTCGTCGCCGCTGCAGCGCACGTTCCAGACGTCGCTGCCGGCCGGTGCGTACTGCGACGTGATCAGCGGTGCGCGATCGGGCGGATCGTGCAGCGGGACCACCGTGACGGTCGACGGCTCCGGCCGCGCGACGTTCACGGTGCCCGCCGAGGGAGCGGTGGCGGTGCACGTCCGCCAGCGGCCCACGGGCGGCGGGACGCCGACGACGAGCCCGACGCCCACGCCGACGACCGGCCCGACGGCGTCCCCGGCGCAGGTGTCGTTCGGCGTGCAGGCGACGACGACGTGGGGTCAGGACCTGGTCGTCGTCGGCGACCACCCGGCGCTCGGCGGATGGGACCCGGCGCGCGCGGTGGCGCTGTCGTCGGCCACGTACCCGGTCTGGCGGGGCGCGGTCGCGCTGCCCGCGGGGACGACGGTCGAGTACAAGTACGTCCGCCGGCAGGGCGGCTCGGTCGTGTGGGAGTCCGGCGCGAACCGCACGGTGCGCGTGCCGGCGAGCGGCACGCTCGCGCTCGCGGACACGTGGCGCCTGTGACGCCGCCCGCGTCCTCGCGCGCCCGCCCGGCGGGCGCGTCCTGACCGCCGGCCGGTCCCGCGGTGCACGCCGCCGCGGGCCGGCCGGTGCACGGCGGGGTGGCGTCGGGCGCGTGGAGGTGACCGGCGCCACCCTGGTCGTGGCCTGCGGAGGGGCACCGCCTTCGGCGGCCGACGCACGTCAGCAGGCCGCTGACCTGCACCGACGCCCGGAGTCCACATCGTGGGCTGTCCGTATCGTGGAGTGGACATGAGGGTGACCTCACCCGAGCGACTAGAATCGGGCGAGCAGCGCCCTCCGCGCGGACTGCACGCACGCCGCCTCGGGACGGGCCCACGCCCGCACCGCGGCCGTCGCGGCGGCCCGGCCCGACCGAGGGCTCCCCGACCGGAAGGCAGCCTCGACCCGTGAGCACCCCGACCCTGCGCGTCGCGATCGTCGGCGCGGGACCGGCCGGCATCTACGCGGCCGACATCCTGTCGAAGACCGACCTCGACGTCAGCATCGACCTGTTCGAGCGCCTCCCCGCGCCGTTCGGCCTCGTCCGCTACGGCGTGGCGCCCGACCACCCGCGCATCAAGCAGATCATCGTCGCGCTGCACAAGGTGCTCGAGCGCGGCGACATCCGGCTGATCGCGAACGTCGACTACGGCACGGACCTCAAGCTCGACGACCTGCGTCAGTTCTACGACGCGGTCATCTTCTCCACCGGCTCGATCCGGGACGCCGCCCTGCCGGTGCCGGGCATCGAGCTCGACGGCTCGTACGGCGCCGCCGACTTCGTGTCCTGGTACGACGGGCACCCCGACGTGCCGCGGACGTGGCCGCTCGAGGCGCAGCAGGTCGCCGTGCTCGGCGCCGGCAACGTCGCGCTCGACGTCGCGCGGATCCTCGCCAAGCACGCCGACGACCTGCTGCCGACCGAGGTGCCGGCCAACGTCTACGAGATCCTCAAGGCCAGCCCCGTCACGGACGTGCACGTGTTCGCCCGCCGCGGCCCGGCGCAGGCCAAGTTCTCGCCGCTCGAGCTGCGCGAGCTCGGCCACGTGCCCGACGTCGACGTCGTCGTGTACGACGAGGACTTCGACTTCGACGAGGGCTCCGAGGCCGCCATCCGCTCGAGCAACCAGACCAAGCAGGTCGTCAAGACGCTCACGGACTGGACGCTCAAGGACCCGGCCGAGATGACGGCCTCGCGCCGGATCCACCTGCACTTCCTGCACAAGCCGGTCGAGGTGCTGGGCGAGGACGGCAAGGTCGTCGGCCTGCGCACCGAGCGCACGAAGCTGCGGGGCGACGGCAACGTCGTGGGCACGGGGCAGACGTTCGACTGGCCGGTCCAGGCGGTCTACCGCGCGGTCGGCTACTTCGGCTCGCCGCTCGCCGACATCCCGTTCGACGACGTCGCGGGCGTCGTCCCCAACCACGAGGGCCGGGTCATCGACGTCGACGGCTCGCACCTGCCCGGCGTCTACGCCACGGGCTGGATCAAGCGCGGGCCGGTCGGCCTCATCGGCCACACCAAGTCCGACGCGTCCGAGACGATCCGCCACCTCGGCGAGGACGTCGCGGCCGGCGGCGACGCGTTCTACACCGCGACCGAGCGCGACCCGCAGGCCGTGCTCGAGCTGCTCACGGCCCGCGGCGCCGAGCCGATCGACTGGTCCGGCTGGGAGCTCCTCGACGCGTACGAGAAGTCGCTGGGGCAGCCGCACGGGCGTGAGCGCGTCAAGGTCGTGCCCCGCGAGGAGATGGTCGCGGTCGCGCTCGGACGGCAGCAGCCGACCGCCTGACGCACGGCGTCCGGCACCACCCGCTGCACCCCCCAGGGCCCCGCACGCACCGCGTGCGGGGCCCTGCGCGCGCGTGCCGGGGAACGCGGCGACGACGCGCGGCGTTCACCGGGCAGAGGCACGAACCGCCCGTGCGCGGGCGGGAGAGGACGGACATGGGTCACCAGCACTTCAACGGCCTGAAGACCGCGGCGCTGTTCGGCGCGATGTGGGCCGTGCTGCTCGGCATCGGCTGGCTGCTGGGCGGCGGCCGGCCCGGGTTCCTGCTGCTGTTCGCGGGCATCGGCCTGGTCATGACCGCGTACAGCTACTGGAACTCCGACAAGATCGCGATCCGCGCGATGCGCGCGCGGCCGGTCAGCGAGCTCGAGCAGCCCGCGATGTACCGGATCGTGCGTGAGCTCTCGACGGCCGCCCGGCAGCCGATGCCGCGCCTGTACGTCTCGCCGACGATGGCGCCCAACGCGTTCGCCACGGGCCGCAACCCGCAGAACGCCGCCGTGTGCTGCACCGAGGGCATCCTGCAGATCCTCGACGAGCGGGAGCTGCGGGGCGTCCTCGGGCACGAGCTGATGCACGTGTACAACCGCGACATCCTCACGTCGTCGGTGGCCGCGGCGATCGCCGGCGTCATCACGTCGCTGGCGCAGTTCGCGCTGTTCTTCGGCGGCGGTGGCGGCGACCGCCGCGAGGGCGGCAACCCGATCGCCGGCCTGCTGCTCGCGCTGCTCGCGCCGCTGGCCGCGAGCCTCATCCAGCTCGCGATCAGCCGCACCCGCGAGTACGACGCCGACGAGGACGGCGCCGCGCTCACGGGGGACCCGCTCGCGCTGGCGTCGGCGCTGCGCAAGCTCGACGCCGGCACGCACGCCCGGCCGCTGCCGCAGGAGCGCGAGCTGGTGGACGTGTCGCACCTGATGATCGCGAATCCGTTCCGCGGCGGCGGCCTCGGCCGCATGTTCGCGACGCACCCGCCGATGGCGGACCGCGTGGCGCGGCTCGAGGCGATGGCGGGCGGCGGGTACCCGCACCGCTGACGTGCGCGCGGGCCGCGGCGTCGGCGAGCGCGCTCAGGACGCCGGCGCCCACCGGAACGCGACGCGCACCAGGCCGTGGTCGCCGGACCCGTCCGCGCGGTGGTCGTCGGTGTCGAGGTGGTCGTTGGCGATCCGCAGCCCGTCGAACAGCCAGCGCCGCCGCCGGCTGTTGTCGTAGAGCTGCTCGCTCACCAGCACGTGGTCGAGGGACTCGCGCAGGTCCTCGTGCACGTGCGTGTAGTAGACGTCGCGCGTGTCGCGGTACTCCTGCAGCGTCTGCGCCGTGTAGAGGCCCGTGTCCGCGCCCCCGAGGGCGTCGCCGACGAGGTAGCGCGGCTGCCCCGTGAGGATGTTCAGCGTGTTGCTGTGCTGGCCGTCGTTGACGTCGCCCAGGACGAGCACGGGCGTGGCCGTGCCGCGCAGCGCCGCGGTGAGCAGCACGCGCAGCGCGGTCGCCTCGGCCGTCCGGCGGATCGTCGACAGCGCGGCCCCGAGGGCCTCCGCGTGCGGCCGGAACGCGTCCGGGTCGGCCGTGAACCAGTCCTCGCGGTCGACGCGGGTGGGCAGCTTGGACTTCAGGTGCGTGACGAACACCTCCGCCGGCGGCCCGTCGTCGCGCAGCGCCACCGCGAACCGCAGCACCGGCCGGGAGAACCGGTCGATGCGCACGTCGACGTCGGGCGCCTGCGGGTCGTGCCCGTCGGCGACGCGGAGCCGGAACCCCGGCGGGAACTCCTCCACCCACGCCGGCTCGCCGACGAGCAGGCCGTCGCGCACGAGCGCCGCGCAGGTGATCCGGTCGCCGTCCGCCGGCACCGCGAGCACGGTGTAGTCGTCGTCGAGGTGCGCCTCCGCGAGGACGTCGGCGAGGGCGTCGCGGTGCCACAGCTCCTGCAGCCCGACGACGTCCGCGTCGAGCTCGCGCAGGCGGTCGGCGAGCCAGCGGACCTTGCGGCGGTACTCGACCGGCGTCCACGGCTGCTGCCCGGGGTTCATCCGCCGCCCGGGCAGCTGCAGGTTGTACAGGTTGACGGTCGCGACGCTGAAGCGCTGCCGGTCCATGACGCCCCCTCGGGCGGCCCGCGCCCGTCGCGGGTCCCACCGGGTAGGGGCGTCGGCGCGGGCCCGCGATACGTGCGGGCGTGCCGCCGCCCGGCCCGCGCGTGGACCGGGCGGTGCCGTGGGCCGCGCGGCCCACGGCACCGGGTCGTCAGCGATAGTTCGTGAACTGCAGCGCCGCGTCCACGTCGGCGCCCTTCATCAGCGCGATGACGGCCTGCAGGTCGTCCCGGCTCTTGGCCGACACGCGCAGCTCGTCGCCCTGGATCTGCGTCTTGACGCCCTTCGGGCCCTCGTCGCGCACCAGCTTGGCGAGCTGCTTGGCGACCTCCGTGCTGAGGCCCTCCTTGATGCTCGCCGCGAGGCGGTACTCCTTGCCGGACGGCTTCGGCTCGCCGTCGCCCGTGTCGAGCGACTTCAGCGAGATGCCGCGCTTGATGAGCTTCGACTGGAAGACGTCCAGGACGGCCAGGACGCGCTCCGAGGAGTTCGCGACCAGGAGGACGCTCTCGCCGCTCCAGGCGATGGACGCCCCCACGCCCTTGAAGTCGTACCGCTGGGCGATCTCCTTCGCGGCCTGGTTCAGCGCGTTGTCGACCTCCTGCCGGTCGACCTTGCTGACGACGTCGAACGACGACTCGCTCGCCATGGTGCTCCCTCCCGGCGCGCGCCGGTGGCGCGCCTCGTGCGGATCGTGCGCGGGCCGCGCCGCGCCCGTCGCGCGGCGGTGCCGGCGGGCCGTGGCGCGAGCGTCCTCGCGGAGTTGCTATCCTTCCATCCGCACGCCGCTCACGCGGACGGCGGCAGGCCCCGGTCTGCGCGCCGTGGCAGGGTGGTGTCCCCTTGGCGGGTTACCCGAGTGGCCAAAGGGGGCTGACTGTAAATCAGCTGGCATCGCCTACGGGGGTTCGAATCCCTCACCCGCCACAGCACGAAGGGCCTCCTCGCGGCGCGAGGAGGCCCTTCGTCGTCCCGGGGGTCTGCCGCGGGGGGCGCCCTCAGGCGCAGGTGTACGGGCCGGGGGTGATGGAGACCGTCGCCCCCTCGTACCGGGTGTCGAACACGCCGGCGTCCTCCTCCGAGGCGAACGCGAGGCCGACCCCCACGGGGTCGGCGAAGCCGGTGAGGCCGCTGATCGTCTCGCCCGTCCCCTCCTGGCACGCCGGGTCCCACGCCTGCGCGTCGTAGCCCAGCTCGCCGAGGCGGGCGACCTCCTCCTCGAGGGCGCCCTCGCCGCCGGCGTCCGCGACGGCGGTCCAGACGACCCAGACGTCGCCGTCCGCCTCGGCCGGGTCGACGGCCTCGGGCCAGGCGGCGGTCGACGGGTCGACGCCGTCGTCGCCGGAGCAGGCGGCGAGCGGGAGGACGAGGGCGCCGGCGGCGAGCAGCGCCGCGGCGGTGCGACGGGGGAGCGGGGGCTTCGGCATGCGGCGGATCGTGGCACGCGGCCCATGGGCCGAGGTACGAGAAGAATCGTTTAGGACCGGGGTCGGCGGGTCCCGTCGCGGGCCGCCGCGGCGCGCGTCCGCGGGTGTCCCGGGGCCGATTTCACCGTCACCCCCGGGCCCGTGTACTCTGGTCCGCGCTGCCCCGATAGCTCAGTCGGCAGAGCGTCTCCATGGTAAGGAGAAGGTCAAGGGTTCGATTCCCTTTCGGGGCTCTGTGGTGTGTCAGGGGCCGGTCACCCTCGGGTGGCCGGCCCGGACCGCCGCTGCGGCGGGATAGCTCAGGTGGTTAGAGCACACGGCTCATAATCGTGGTGTCGCGGGTTCGAATCCCGCTCCCGCTACCACGTCCGGCGAACATCCGTAGCAGCAGCGCGTGTCGGCCGGCGCGCGCCAGGAGAAGAACGCAGCCCCCGCTGGGGCGCGAGAGGTGACACAGACATGGCCAGCAAGAGCGCGGACGTCCGCCCGAAGATCACCCTTGCCTGCACGGAGTGCAAGGAGCGGAACTACATCACCAAGAAGAACCGTCGGAACAACCCCGACCGGCTCGAGATGAAGAAGTTCTGCCCGCGGGACAACAAGCACACGGTGCACCGCGAGACCCGCTGACGCGGGCACGCACCGACGCCGACGCCTGAGATGGCCGTCGACACCACCTTCGCCGGGCGGGTCTACCCGCCCGGCGACGTGTATGTGGTCTCCCGCGAGAAGATCCGCGAGTTCGCCGAGGCGACGGGTGCGACGCACCCCGCCCACTCCGACGTCGCGGCCGCCCGCGCGCTCGGGCACCCGGACGTCGTCGCGCCCCCCACGTTCGCGGTCGTGATCGCGCAGCGCACCGAGGCCGCCTACGTCGACGACCCGGCCGCGGGCGTCGACTTCAGCCGGGTCGTGCACGCCGACGAGCGCTTCACGCACCGGCGCCCGCTGCACGCGGGGGACCGCGTCGTCCCCACGCTGCACGTCGACGCCGTCACGCTCCGCGGCGGCCTCGCGATGGTGACCACGCGCGTCGAGATCGCGGACGAGTCCGGCGCGCCGGTCGCCACCGTCGTCTCGACGCTCGCCGTCCGCCCCGAGGAGGACGCGTGAGCGACCGCCCCGCCCTCGCCGACCTGACCGTCGGCCAGGAGCTCGCGCGCCGGACGGTCGCCGTCGACCGCGCGCGCCTCGTCCGGTACGCCGGCGCGAGCGGCGACTTCAACCCCATCCACTGGAACCAGCGCGTCGCGGAGTCCGTCGGGCTGCCCGGTGTCATCGCGCACGGCATGTGGACCATGGGAGCCGCCGCGGCCGTCGTCGTCGACTGGGCCGGCGACCCCGGCGCCGTCGTCGACTACCAGACGCGGTTCACGCGCCCCGTGCCCGTGCCCGACCCCGGTCAGGCCGAGGTCGAGGTCGTCGCGACCGTCGGCGTCCTCGACGCCGGGGCCGGGACCGTGCGCGTCGACCTGACCGTGACGGTCGAGGGCGCGCGCGTGCTGGGCAAGGCGCAGGCGGTCGTCCGCCTCTCCTGACGCTCAGGCGGGCGGCGGGCCCGTCGTCGTCCCGACGCGCAGCGCGACGGGCAGCACGCGCTCCTCGGCGTCCCGGCCGGCGAGCAGGTCGGCGACCGCGTCGCCGATCGCGGCGCCCTTCGCGGCCAGCGGCTGGCTGACGCTCGTGAGCACGTCGGGCGCGAGCCACGGCAGGTCGAGGCCGTCGAAGCCCGCGACGGACACGTCCTCGGGGACGCGCAGCCCGAGCTCGCGCGCGGCGAGGACCACGCCCGAGGCGAGCAGGTCCGACTGGCAGACGACGGCGGTCGGCCGGTCCGGCCCCTGCAGCAGCGCGCGGCCGGCCGCGGCGCCGTGCTCGACGAGCGAGGCCGGCGTCTCCCACACCGTGGTCGGCTCGACGCCGGCGTCGGTGACGCCCGCGAGCCGGCGACGGCTGATCTCCCACGCGATCCCCGAGAGGCGCGCCGCGTCGGCCGGGCCCTCGACGCGGTCGCGGTCGAACGGCAGCGTGACCGTGGCGATGCGGCGGTGGCCGAGGTCGACCACGTGCCGCGTGACCTCGGCCATGCCGCCGCGGTCGTCGATGCCGACGACGGCGACGTCCGGCTGCGGGGTGCCCTCGACGAGCACGATCGGGACGCCGCGGTTGCGCAGCGTCTCGAGGACCGGGTCGTCGGTCGTGCCGCCCCACATCTGCACGGCGACGTCCATCGCGGCGGTGCCGACGAGCGGGTCCACGGGCGGCTGCGAGACGTCGTGCGGGCCGGGGACGAGCAGGACGCCGAGGCCGAGCGGGCCGAGGCGTGCGGTGAGCCCGTCGAGCACCTGGATCGTGACGGGGTCGCGGAACGCCCGGCGCAGCACGTCGCCCATGATCACGCCGACGATGCTGGACCGGCCGCGGCGCAGCTGCCGGCCGAGCGGGTTGGGGCCGGCGTAGGCGAGCGTGCGGGCGGCCTCGAGGACGCGCTCGCGCGTGCGGTCGGCGATGGGGCCGGACCCGGAGAACGCGAGGGAGGCCGTCGACACCGAGACCCCCGCGGCGGCGGCGACGTCGGCGAGGGTCGTGCGCTGGGCGGACAGTGTCGGCACCTTTCGTGAGCCGGCCACGCACCGGCGCAGGTCGCGAGGGCGTCGTCGGGCCGGGTCGCGGCGCTGTTTGACGACGCGAGCAGCGTACCCGGAGAATGATCGCGCCCACTCAAATCGATTCGACCGCGCTGTCGCCGTCGCTCGAATCGATTCGAGCATCTCTTGCGCGGCACCCGTCGCGCCGCTCGTCCTCCCGGAGCCCCCGTGACACCCCCCGCCCCGCCCCTGCCGGGCCTCGCCCGCGCGCGCCGACTCCTCGTCGGCCTGTTCGCGCTCGCCGGCATCGCGTTCTCCAGCTGGCTCGCGCGCATCCCCACCGTGCGGGACCTGCTCGACCTGTCGACCGCCGACCTCGGCCTGCTGCTGCTCGTCGGCTCGATCGGCTCGCTCCTCACGGTCACAGCGTCCGGCGCGGTCCTCCAGCGGCTCGGCAGCCGGCGCGTGCTGCTCGTCTCCACCGTCGTGCTGGGGACGGCGCTCGTGCTCGAGGGCGTCGGCCCGACCGTCGGCTCCCGCGGGGTGCTCGGCCTCGGCATCTTCCTCAACGGCGTGGCCGTGGCGCTCGGCAACGTCGCCATCAACGTCGAGTCCGGACGCATCGAGCGCGCGCTCGGCCGCACCGTGATCCCCCAGTTCCACGCCGCGTTCTCCATCGGGGCCGTCGTCGGCTCGGGCGTCGGCGCGGTCGCGTCCGCCACCGGCGTGCCGCTCGTCGTCCAGATGCCCGCGACCGCCGTCGTCGTGGTCGTGTGGCGGCTCGCGTCGCTGCGGGGCGTCGTGCGGGTCGGCAGGGAGTCCACGTCGACGGGCAGGGCGTCCGCGACCGCGTCCGGCGCGGACGACA
>NZ_JBFTEP010000111.1:0-12291 GCF_047229365.1 Cellulomonas pasadenensis
GCCGTGCCCCGGCCGGGCGTGCTGGTCGCGCTGGGCGCGCTCGCCGCCGTCGTGGCGCTGCCGGTGTCGGGGCGCCGGACGTCCCGCCTCGCCGTGCTGGTGCCCGCCGGTGCCGTCGCCCAGGTGCTGCTGCACCAGGCGCTCACGGTGCTGACGTCCGCACCGCCCGTCGCCGGCGCACCGGTGCACCACCCGGCGTCGACGGCTCTCCCGCCCGGCGCGGTCGCGTCGGCCCTGCACCACGACCCCCGCATGCTGCTCGCGCACGCGGCCGCCGCGCTGGCGACCGCGGTGGCGCTCGTCGCCACCGACCGCGCCGGTGCCGCCGCGCGGACGTGGCTGTCGTGGGCGCTCCCCCTGCTGGCGGGCACGCCCGCCGCACCCGTCCCGGCGCGTCCCGCACGGCCCGTGCCGCCGCCGCTCCCCCTGCCGGTCTCGAGCGTCCTCGGCGGCGTCGCGCCCCGTCGCGGCCCGCCCGCGGGCGTCCGCGCCGTCCGCTGACCGCACTCCCGGGGTGACCGCCCCGGTGGGTGGCGGCGGGCCGGCGCGCGCCCGCCCGCCGTGCCGCCTCGCGTGCGCACGTCCCCGCCGACCCCGAGGACCCGCCATGACGTCGACCCCACCCGTCCTGCAGGAGCTGCCCGACGAGCACCCGCCCGCGCCGCCGCCCGCGGCGCCCGACCGGCCGTCCGGCTGGGCCGCCCTGCAGCCGGTGCTGCTGCGGCTGCACTTCTACGCCGGCGTGCTCGTCGGCCCGTTCCTGCTCGTCGCCGCCACGACGGGACTGCTGTACGCGTTCACGCCCCAGCTCGAGGCGGTCGTGCACCGGCACGAGCTCACCGTCGACGCGGTCGGCACCACGCCGTTGCCGCTCGCCGACCAGGTGGCCGCCGCGCGTGCCGAGCACCCCGAGGGCACGGTCACGCAGGTGCAGCCCGCCGCGTCGCCCGACGGCACGACGCGCGTCGTCCTGGCGTCGGAGGACGTGCCGGCCGGCCGCGACCTCACCGTGTTCGTGGACCCGTACACCGCCGAGGTGCGCGGCGCGCTGAGCACGTTCGCGGGCTTCCTGCCTGTGCGCGCCACGCTCGACGACCTGCACCGCAACCTGCTGCTCGGCGAGCCGGGCCGCGTGTACTCCGAGCTCGCGGCGTCGTGGCTGTGGGTGGTCGTGCTGGGCGGGGTCGCGATGTGGGTGGCGCGGTCCGCGCGCCGCGGACGGTGGCGCCGCCTCGTCGTGCCCGAGCGCGGACGCGCCGGCCGGCGCCGCACGCTGTCGTGGCACGGCGTCGTCGGGATCGTGGCCGCGCTCGGCCTGCTGGCCCTCTCCGTGACGGGCCTGACGTGGTCGGCGCGCGCCGGTGCGAACGTCGGCGAGCTGCGCGCCGCGTGGGGGTGGAGCACCGCGTACGTCGACACGACCCTGCCCGGCGCGGCGTCCGGCGAGCACGACGCGCACGCGGCGCACGGCGGGGGGACGGACGGCACGGACGACGGCGCAGCCGACGACGTGGACGCGGTGCTCACGGCGGGCGTCGGCGTGGACGGCGTGCTCGCGACGGCCCGCGCAGAGGGGCTGCGCGAGCCGGTGCGCCTCACGCCCCCGGCGGAGGCGGGTCAGGCGTGGGCCGCGGCCGAGTCCGGCGAGGGCTGGCCGAGCCGCGCCGACTCCGTCGCCGTCGACGGCGCGGACGGCAGCGTCGTCGACCGCGTCGACTTCGCCGACCAGAGCGTGCCCGCCAAGCTCGCGCACTGGGGCATCCAGGCGCACATGGGCAGCCTGTTCGGGCTCGCGAACCAGCTGCTGCTCGCGGGCCTCGCCCTCGCGCTGATCACCCTCGTCGTGCTCGGCTACCGCATGTGGTGGCAGCGCCGCCCGACGCGCCGGGCGTCCGGACCGGGCCCGTGGCTGCGGCCGGGCGCGCTGCGGGCGGCGCCGCGGTGGCTCGCCGCGCTGCTGCTCGTCGCCGCGGCGGCCGTCGGCTGGGTGGTCCCGCTGTTCGGCGTGCCGCTGCTGGTGTTCCTCGCGGTGGACGCGCTGCTGTCCGCGCGGGCCCGGCGGCGGACGGCCGCCGGCTGACCGGCGGGGGCGTGGCGGGCACGACGGCGGGCGGTGGGGAGATCCCCACCGCCCGCCGTCGTCCGTGCGGTGCGCGCCGGGTCAGATGCGCGGCGCGTTCGGGTTGGCGTCGTCCGCGTCGACGAGCGGGCCGTCGGCCGCCGTCTGGGGGCGCGACGTCTCGCTCGTCCCGGTGTCGTCGCCGTCGTCCTTGGAGAACGCCGACTTCGCCGTGCTGACGGCCTTGTCCTTGAGCGCACCGCCCTGGGTCTTGGCGAAGTCGGTCGCGGCCGACTCCGCGTCCTTGACGTAGCCCTGGACGCGCGGGTCCTGCCACGTCTCCGTGGCCCAGCCCTTGATCTTCTCGAACTGCTGCCGACCGGCCCGGGTGCCCAGCAGGTACCCGACCCCGGCGCCGACGAGGAACGTGAGCTTGCCCTTCATGCGGCCTCCTCGGACCGGCCGCGACGGCCGGTCGATGTCGTGGTGACGTGCGTGCCGTCGGGTGGCGGCGGCCTGCCCGCACGCCCCACCCGGAGGTCACCGAGCGTAGGTGCGGACGGCCCGGTCCGCCTGCCGAGCGTGTGCCCCGCGACGCCATCGCCTGCGAGCACCTCCTGCGTGCCGCGCCCGCACGCCGGGTCCGCTCACCGCGCGTCTCGCGCACGGCCGCGCGGCGGGCGGTCGTGCGATCGGCGTGTCGGCGGGTGGAGGCGGCCCTTCCCCCGGGCGTACGCACCGTGTGCGCACCGTGTGCGTACGCCCGTGGGAAGACATCCGTCTCCCCGCCGACACGCGCGTGCGCCACGCCGGGTGCCGCCCGGGCCGGCTGGGGGGCCGGAGCTCGGACCGACGGGGACGTGCGCGGGAGGCCCACGAGGCGCGCACGCTCGGCAGGCGCCGCGCCGCCGCCAGGAGCAGACTCCCCCTCACCGGGGGTCCGCGGCGCCGCGGTCCGCGCAGCCGCAGGTCAGGAGGGGTCGCCATGGTCGCCACCGCACCGCCGCCCAGCGCGCTCAAGCGCACCGTGGGCCGCCGCATGCTGCTCGTGTTCATCGTCGGGGACATCCTCGGCGCCGGCATCTACGCGCTCACCGGGCGCGTCGCGGGCGAGGTCGGCGGGGCGATCTGGCTCCCCTTCGTCGTCGCGTTCGCGCTCGCCGCGCTCACCGCCACCGCGTACGCGGAGCTCGTCGGGCGCTTCCCCCGCGCTGCCGGCGCCGCCGTCTACGCGCAGCAGGCGTTCGGGCGGCCGTTCGTCACCTTCCTCGTCGCGTTCGCCGTGCTCATGTCGGGCATCACGAGCGCGAGCGCCGCCGCGCGCGCGTTCGGCGGCGACTACCTCGCCGAGCTCGTCACCGTGCCCACGCTGGTCGCGGCGTGGGTGTTCGTGCTGCTCGTCGCCGGGGTGAACGCCGTCGGGGTGTCCGAGTCCGTGCGGGTCAACCTCGTGCTCACGGCCGTCGAGGTCACCGGGCTCGTCGTGATCCTCGTCATCGGGGCGCGCGCGTTCCTCGCCGGCGAGGGCGACCCGTCGCGCGCCATGACCCTGACGTCCGACGGCCCCGCGTGGATGGCGGTGCTCGGCGGCACCGCGCTCGCCTTCTACGCGCTGCTCGGCTTCGAGGACTCGGTGAACCTCGCCGAGGAGTGCCGGCACCCGCGCCGCGACTTCCCCCGTGCCCTGTTCGGCGGCATCCTCATCACCGGCGTCATCTACCTCGCCGTCGCGTTCACGACGTCGATGCTCGTGGAGACCGAGACGCTGGCGAACTCGACCGGGCCGCTGCTCGAGGTGGTGCGCGTCGCCGGTCTCGTGTTCCCGCCGTGGCTGTTCGCGCTCATCGCGCTCGTCGCGGTGTCGAACACGGCGCTGATCAACATGATCATGGCGTCGCGCGTCGTCTACGGGATGTCGCGCGAGGGCATCGTCCCCGGGTGGCTCGGCAAGGTCGGCCGCCGCCGGCAGACCCCGTGGACGGCGATCCTCTTCACCACCGTCATCGCCCTCACGCTGGTCAGCACCGGCGACCTGTCCGGCCTCGCCGACACCACCGTGCTCCTGCTGCTGCTCGTGTTCGCGACCGTCAACGTCTCCGTGCTCGTCCTGCGGCGTCGCACGCGCGACGACGACGACGCGACGCCGCACGGCGACGCCGAGCGCACGTTCCGGGCCCCGACGTGGGCGCCCGTGCTCGGCACGGTCGCGTCGCTCGTGCTCGCCTCGCCGCTGACCGGCCGCGACGTCGACGTCTACGCCCGCGCCGGCGTCCTGCTCGGCATCGGCGTCGTCCTCTACGTCGTCAACCGGCTCTTCGTGCCGCGGGCGCCCGCCGAGGGCGCGGCGCTCGGCGTGGACCAGGGCGAGCCGGCCGGCACGCACGAGTCCTGACCGGCCCGCCCGCGCGGCGCGGTCCGGCACCCGCGTCGTAGGTTCGTGCTCGCACGCCCGGACCCGGAGGACGCATGGACCTGCTCGTGGTGCTCGTCGTGGCGGTGCTGGTCGTCGTCGCGGTCACGTCGTTCGCGCCGCGCGTCGGCGTCGCGGCGCCGCTGCTGCTCGTGCTCGTCGGCATCGGCGTCAGCTTCCTGCCGTTCGTGCCGCCCATCGAGGTGGAGCCCGAGCTGGTCCTCGGCGTGATCCTCCCGCCCCTGCTGTACTCGTCGGCGGCGAACATGCCCGCGATGGACTTCCGCCGCGACCTGCGGACCATCTCCGTCTTCTCGGTCCTCCTCGTCGCGGCGTCCGCGCTGCTCGTCGGCGTCGTCCTGCACGCGCTGCTGCCCGACATCGGGCTCGCGACCGCCGTCGCCGTCGGCGCGGTCGTCAGCCCGACCGACGCCGTCGCGACCTCGATCGTGCGCAAGGCCGGGGTGTCCCCGCGCATCGTCACGGTGCTCGAGGGCGAGTCGCTGCTGAACGACGCGTCGGCGCTCGTGCTGCTGCGCTCGGCGATCGTCGCGACCGCGGCGACCGTGTCGGTCGTCGAGGTCGCCGGCGACTTCGTCCTCGCGGTCGTCATCGCCGTCGCCGTCGGCTGGGCCGTCGGCCGCCTCCAGCTCGTGGTGCGGGCGCGGCTCGCGCTCCCGCAGGCGAACGTGGCGATCTCCCTCGTGGCGCCGTTCGTCGCCTACCTGCCCGCCGAGCACCTGGAGGCGTCCGGGCTGGTCGCCGCCGTCACCGCGGGGCTCGTCACCGGAAACGGGGGCGCGCGGTACCTGCGCGCCGAGGACCGCGCCGCCCAGCGCGCCGTGTGGCGGACGCTCGAGCTGCTGCTCGAGAGCGCGGTCTTCCTGCTCATGGGGCTCGAGGTGTCCGGGCTGGTGCTCGACGTGCGCGAGGCGCACGGCAGCGAGCTGCTCGCCCTCGGGCTCGGCGCCCTCACGGCGGCCGTCGTCGTCGCGGTGCGCACGGTGTTCGTCACCGCGTCGGTGTGGGGCCTCGCGCGACGGTCCCGGCGGATCCCCGAGCTGCGCGACGTGCTCGCGCGCGCGGAGCGCCGGCTCGCGCACGGCCCGGACCGCCCCGGCGTCCCCGCGCCCGAGGCCGAGCGGCGCCGCGTCCTGCTGCGGCGGCGCGTGCGGCGCAAGCGCGCGGACATCGACTTCTTCGCCGCCGAGGCGTTCGGACCGCGTGAGGGCGTGGTGCTCGTGTGGGCGGGCATGCGGGGCGCGGTGACCCTCGCGGCTGCGCAGTCGCTGCCGTCGGACACGCCGCAGCGCTCGCTGCTCGTCCTCGTGGCCTTCGTCGTCGCCGCGGGCACGCTGCTCGTCCAGGGTGCGACCCTCCCGTGGGTGGTCCGCCGGCTGGGGCTGACGGACCGGCCCGGGGACGACGGCGCCGAACGGGCGGCACTGGCCGGGGAGCTGCGACGTGCCGCGGTGCGCCGGCTGGAGGACGACGCGCTGCACCGCCGGGACGGCACCCCGTTCCCCGCCGACGTGGTCGAGCGGGCGCGGACCGAGCTCGCGGCGATCGACGCGAGCGAGACCGACGACGAGGACGTCCCCACCCGCGCCGACCTCCAGCGCCTCCTGCTCGTGCTGCTCGACGCCCAGCGCGACGAGCTGCTGCGGCTGCGCGACCTCGGCACGTACTCGTCGAAGGCGCTCGACGAGGCGCTCGTCCGGGTCGACGCCGCGCAGATCGGCGTGCAGATGCGCGCGGCGGAGGACGGGTGACGACGACGGTCAGCGGGGCGACGCCTCGTAGGTGTGCCCCGCCGCGCGCAGGCGCCCGACGAGGACGTCGCCGATGCCCGTCGCGGGCGTGAGGGAGCCGGCGCGGTCGGGCAGGCGGTCGCCGTCGAGGGCGAGCGCGAGCGCCGACTCCCCGAGCATGACCGACGTCGCCGCGTAGCCGGGGTCGCCGTCGCCCTGCGCGAGCGCGCGGTACTGCCGGCCCGTCGTCGTGACCGCGTGGACCTCCATGCGGAACCGGCCGGTGCGGCGCGTCTCCTCGTCGGGACCCTCCCCGGACGCGGGCAGGACACGGTCGAGCAGGGCGCGCGTCGGCGGGAGCGCCACGACGCCGACGAGCGCCGGCAGGGCGGCGGTGAGCGCGAGCGCCGCGGCGGCGCCCCGCGCGCCCCGGCCGGTGCCGGCGACCTCGCCGTACCGCATCGAGCGCCCGTACGACCAGCCGGTGAGCGCGTTGCTGCGCCGCACGACGCGCGTGTTGAACGACGCCATCGGCGACGCGGCCACCCACGCGCCGTCGTGCGTGCGGCCGGGCAGCGGGGAGTCGGGCGGCTGCGGCAGCGCCGGCTCGGCGCCGCGGTCGGGGCTCAGCGCGTAGGGGTCGGCCAGCAGCCGGCGCACGCGCGCGTCCTTCGCCGCCTGCTCGACGATGCCGCGCATCGACGCGACCGTGCCGCCGCTGACGCCCCCGCGCGCGGTCGCGACCGTCCGGACGTCGCGCAGCGCACCGGCGCCGTCCGCCTCGACACGCCGGTGCAGCACGTGCACCGCCAGGTCCGACGGCACCGCGTC
The DNA here is from genome assembly GCF_047229365.1 of Cellulomonas pasadenensis. Classification (NCBI taxonomy): domain Bacteria; kingdom Bacillati; phylum Actinomycetota; class Actinomycetes; order Micrococcales; family Cellulomonadaceae; genus Cellulomonas; species Cellulomonas pasadenensis. The sequence continues at coordinate 7,052 of NZ_JBFTEP010000111.1, forward strand.
GTACCCGCACGCGTGCACGATCCGCGCGCCCGAGTCGCGCGCGACGTGGTCGTACCGGTCGATGGCGCGCCGCACGAACGGCACCTCGCCCGTCAGGTCGGCGTAGTGCGTGCCGTTGCGGGCGCACGCGCCGACCACCGGCAGCCCGTGCCGCAGGTACGGGCCGACGGTGCTGACGACGACCCGGGTGGCGCCCGCCATCGCGGCGAGCGACGCCGGGTCGGACGTGTCCGCGACCAGGACCGGCCAGTCACGGGCGGCCGACGGGAGCCCGGCGCGGACGTCCTCGACCTTGCCGCGCGTGCGGCCCGCGAGCGCCACGCGCAGGCCCGGCGGGGCGTGCTCGGCGACGTACGCGGCGGTCAGCCGCCCGACGAACCCGGTGACGCCGAACAGGACGAGGTCGTGCGCACGGGCGTCGCTCATCCGGCGATGCTCACCCGCGTGCCGGGCGCCCGCAACCGGCCGGGCGGGTCGCGGCGCGCCTCAGGACGGGGAGTACAGGTCCTCGACGTCGGCGAGCGGCACGCGGCCCTCGGCGGCGGCGCGGAGCACCGGGTCGAGCGTCACGAACGCGTCCGCCTGGAGCTGCGCGACGGCGAGGTACTCGGCGTCGCCCGTGTCGGACCAGCCGAGCTCGTGCGCGATGCGCCAGGCCGTCGCGCGCGACACCCGGTCGCCGAGCAGCCGCATCTTCGTCGTCGTCACGCCGTCGAGCAGGCGCCGGCCCTCCGCCTCGGGCAGCACGCCCGAGCGCACCGCCCGGTACAGGTACCCGAGCACGTGCGAGCGCAGCAGCGTCGGTCCGACCAGCTGGTGCTCCTCGGGGACGACGACGCCGTCGCGGGCGAGCTCGACGGCGACGAGGTGGTCGATCGCGTAGCGGGTCATGCGGCCATCCTGCCCCCGGCCACCGACGGCGGCCGGACGGTGGACGCACCGCGCGGCGGTGCGTCAGGTGATCGCGGCGAGGGCCTTGCGGATGCGGGTCGGGGACACCGGCACCGGTGTGCCGAGCTGCTGCGCGAACAGGCTGACCCGCAGCTCCTCCACGAGCCACCGCACGTCGTCGAGCGCGCGCGCCTTCGCCGGGTCCGGCGAGCCGGCCGCGACGCGCGCGCGGGCCGCCTCGTACTGCTCGACGACGTCGTGCACCTGCCACGCGAGGTCGGCGTCCCGGTTGGGGTTCTCCGCGGCCTTCGCCAGCCGGTGGCCGGCGGCCCGCAGGTACCGGACGAGCTGCGGCAGCCGGTCCGCGCCGACCTCGGAGACGAACCCGTCGTGCACGAGCGTCGCGGCCTGCTCGCGCACGTCCTGCGCGGTCGACAGCAGCGCGAGGCTGTTCGACGCCCGCACCTGCGCGTCGAGCTCGCGCCACGCGCCGAGCACACCGACGAGGTCGCCGACGACGCGGTGCACGTCGTCCTCGAGGCCTGCCCGGACGGCGGCGCGCAGGGCCGCGTACGCGTCGGCGTCCCGGACGTCCCGCGGCGTGCGGCCCGCCAGGTGCCGGGCCACGAGCCGGTCGACCGACGCGAGCTGCACGTCGGTGACGAGCGCGTCCGTCGACGGGTACGGGGACGCCGCGAGCGCGAGCGCCTGCGGGCCGGTCCACCGGCTGGTGACGCGCCCGACGGGCAAGCCCGCGTCGAGGACGAGCAGCCGGCGCAGCCCGCGGCGGGCGGCGACCTCGGCGGCCGCGGCGTCGGCGAGCACGCGCAGCGCGACGGACGGCGCACCGCCGGTCGTCTCCTCGACGAGCGTCGGGTAGGCGCGGACGACGCCGCCCGCGGCCGACGGCGCCTCGACGACGTCCGGCAGCGCGCCGGGCAGGTCGGGCCACCGGGTCAGGTTCGTGCGCTCGAGGTCGACACCGGGGGCCGTCGCCGGCGCACCGGGACGCGGGCCGGGACCGCGCCGCGCACCCCCGCCGGCCGTCTCCGCCCCGGTGCCGGCCGCGGGCGTCGCCGCCCCGCCGGCCGCCGCCATCGCCTCCTCCATCGCCGCCCGCACGGCGCTGCGCACCGCCGACGACACGGCGTCCTGCGCGCGGTCGGCGTTGCGCCGCTGCAGCACGAGCAGGTCCTTGCCCTCGTCCACCACGCCCCCGCGCTCGCCCACGACGCGGAACGTCATGCGCAGGTGCGGCGGCAGCCTGTCCTCCTCGACGGCGTCGGGCGGCACCTCGACGTCGCGCAGCGCGCGCACCGCCCGGGCGAACATCTCCCGGAACGACGGGGCCGCGTCGGCGGCCCGCACGGTGTCCTCCCACGAGGCGACGTGCTCGGTCATCCACGCGTCGACGGCGCGGGCGACGTCCGGCGCGGGGACCAGCTGTACGCGCACGGCCTTGGGCAGCGCGCGGATCGTGGCCGTCAGCAGCTCCGCGCGCACGCCGGGCACCATCCAGTCGAAGCCCTCGGGCCGCACGCGCGGCAGCTGCGGCAGCGGCACGTGCACCGTCACGCCGTCGGCCTCGGTGCCGGGCTGGAACTGGTACGTCAGCGGGAACGACAGCTCGCCCTGCGGCCAGCGCGACGGGAACTGGTGCTCGTCGACGGCCGTGTCCGACCCGACGAGCAGCTCGCGCGTGAACGTCAGGAGATCGGGGTCGCGGCGGCGTGCGTCCTTCCACCACCGGTCGAAGTGCCGGGCGGAGACGACGTCGTCGGGGACGCGCTCGTCGTAGAAGTCGAACAGCACGTCGTCGTCGACGACGAGCCGGCTGCGGGTGCGGGCCTCGAGGTCGCCGACCTCGGCGAGCAGGCGCCGGTTCTCGTGGAAGAACGCGTGGTGGGTCGTCCACTCGCCCTGCACGAGCGCGTGCCGCAGGAACAGCTCGCGCGCTCCCGCGCGGTCGACCGTGCCGAGCAGCACGCGGCGGTCGGCGACGATCGGCACGCCGTAGAGCAGCACCTTCTCGACGACCATCGCGGCGCCCTGCCGCGTCGACCAGGCGGGGTCGGAGTACGTGCGCTTCACGAGGTGCGCGCCGAGCTCCTCCGCCCACTCCGGGCGGATGCGCGCGGCGTCGCGCGCCCACAGCCGCGACGTCTCGACGAGCTCCGCCGCCATGACCCACGCAGGCGGCCGCTTCGACAGGCCGGACCCGGGGAAGAGCGCGAACCGGGCGCCGCGCGCACCGAGGTACTCGTTGCGCGCCCGCCGGTCGGGCGTCGCGCGCCCGCGGCCCTTGGCGTCCTTGCCGGTCGCCTGCACCTCGGTCGCGAGCTGCATGCCGACCTGCGAGAGCAGCCCCGACAGGATCGCCTGGTGGATGGCGTCGCCGTCCCACGACCAGCGCGTCCGCGCGTCCTCGGCGGTGCCGCCGGGGGTCGTCGTCGGCTCCACGACCTCCTGCACCGGTGCGCCCGCCGGGCCGCGCCGCCCTCGGCCGCCGTCCCGCCCGGCCGCCTGCGCCGCCGCGCGCGCCGCGACGAGCTCGTCGGACACGGGCGTCGGCGCGCCCTTCGCCGCGATGCCCAGCGGCTTCGTCAGGTCGCGCAGCTGCGTGACGACGTCCTGCCACTCGCGCACGCGCAGGTAGTGCAGGTGCTCGGCCTTGCACATGCGGCGGAACGCGGACCCCGACAGCGCGTGCTGCTGCTCGCGCAGGTACGACCACAGGTTGAGGTAGCTGAGCAGGTCCGAGGTCGGGTCCGCGAAGCGGCGGTGCAGCTGGTCGGCGGTGTCGCGCTGCTCGGCCGGACGCTCGCGCGGGTCCTGGATCGACAGCGCCGCGGCGATGACGACGACCTCGCGCGCGACGCCGCGACGCCCGGCCTCGACGACCATGCGGGCGATGCGCGGGTCGACGGGGATCTGCGCGAGCGCGCGGCCCGTCTCCGTCAGGCGCGTGCGCCCGTCCCGGACCTCGAGCGCGCCGAGCTCGGTGAGCAGGGCGACGCCGTCGCGGACCGCGCGCACGTCCGGCGGGTCGACGAACGGGAACTCCACGACCTCGTCCGGGCTGCCGACGACGCCCACCGAGATCATCTGCAGGATCACGGACGCCAGCGACGTGCGCAGGATCTCCGGCTCGGTGTACTCCGGCCGGGACGCGAAGTCACCTTGCGAGTACAGCCGGATCGCGATGCCGGGCGACAGGCGCCCCGACCGGCCGGAGCGCTGGTTGGCCGACGCCTGCGAGATCGGCTCGATCGGCAGCCGCTGCACCTTCGTCGCCTTCGAGTACCGCGAGATGCGCGCGGTCCCGGGGTCGACGACGTACGTGATGCCCGGGACGGTCAGCGACGTCTCCGCGACGTTGGTCGCCAGCACGACGCGGCGCGTGTCGTGCCGCTCGAAGACGCGGCGCTGCTCGGCCGCGGACAGGCGCGCGTACAGGGGCAGCAGCTCGACGGCCTGCGGGTGCCGCGGGTCGGTGACGCGCGTGCCGAGCGACCCGCGCAGCGCGTCCTCGGCGTCACGGATCTCGCGCTCGCCGGACAGGAACACGAGCACGTCGCCCGGCCCCTCCGCCATGAGCTCGTCGACGGCGTCGGTGATGCCCGTGACGACGTCGCGGTCCTCGCCGCCGTCGCCCGTGAGGGGCCGGTACCGGATGTCGACCGGGTACGTGCGCCCGCTGACCTCCACGACCGGGGCGGGCACGCCGTCGGGGTGCTCGGCGGTGGGCGGGCCCGCGAAGTGCCGCGCGAACCGGTCGCTGTCGATCGTCGCCGACGTGATGATCAGCTTGAGGTCGGGCCGCTGCGGCAGGAGGCGCGTGAGGTACCCGAGGATGAAGTCGATGTTGAGGCTGCGCTCGTGCGCCTCGTCGATGATGAGCGTGTCGTAGCGGCGCAGCATCGGGTCGCGCTGGATCTGCGCGAGCAGGATGCCGTCGGTCATCACCTTGACGAGCGTCTCGTCGGACGACTCGTCGGTGAACCGCACCTGGTACCCGACGACGCCGCCGAGGGTGGTGCCGAGCTCGTCGGCGATGCGGTCCGCGACCGACCGCGCCGCGATGCGCCGCGGCTGCGTGTGGCCGATCTGGCCCGCGCGCCCGCGGCCCAGCTCGAGCGCGATCTTGGGCAGCTGCGTCGTCTTGCCGGACCCCGTCTCGCCCGCGACGACCACGACCTGGTGGTCGCGGACCGCCGCGGCGATCTCCGCGCGCCGGGCCGAGACCGGCAGCTGCTCCGGGTAGACGATCGCGGGCAGCTGCACCGCGGCGCGGCGCTCCGCCGCCTGCGCGAGCCGCTGCTCGTCGCGCGCCCGCCGGTCCTCGCGGC